>CAYGXR010000088.1:0-2253 GCA_964354095.1 Candidatus Woesearchaeota archaeon | reverse complement strand
ATGTTTAGCATTAGAAGCAAGTCTGCCCAGCCCATTATCCCAAGGCCAATCCTTCTGTTGGCTTTTGTCATCTGCTCTATTTCATGAATTGGGAAATGGCTAGCATCAATAACATTATCAAGGAAATGTACAGATTTGTGGATTGTTTTCTTCAGTTTCAGCCAGTCAATCTCATATTTGCCATTCTTCAGCTGGCCGGTCATTTTCGTCAGGTTTATGCTGCCGAGATTGCAGCTCTCGTATGGATGTAACGGTTGTTCTCCGCAAGGATTTGTTGCCTCAATTTCCCCGATGTTTGCGGTTGGATTTCTTTTGTTGATTTCATCAATAAATATAATTCCTGGATCTCCAGTTTTCCATGCATAATCAATAATCAAAGCCCAAACATATCTTGCCCTGAGTTTCTTTACAGATTTTCCTGTTCTTGGATTAATCAAATCATATTCGCTATTTTTCCTGACAGCTTCCATGAAGCTGTCTGTAATTGCAACAGAGATGTTGAAGTTTGTCAAAACATTTGGCTGTGCCTTTGCTGCTATAAATTCAAGAATGTCTGGATGGTCGACACGGAGAATGCCTATGTTCGCACCACGACGTTTGTTGTGAACTAAAATGCTATTAGCAACAAAATGTTCTGATACTGGAATGGTGATGTCCATTGTATGCGCTTTGCTTTTACTAATCTCTAAAACTTTAGCATAGAAATACTCATCTGAAGCTAATTTTTGAAGTTGTGGATTTCGAAGCTCTGGGAAGCGATTAAATAGTTCAGCCAATTTCTTCCTAGTTAAATTTCTTTTTGAACTATTACTTATTCCGCCCAAAAAATGTTGCACAGCTCGGTATAGTTGCCGATTGGCGCCTAATTTACTTCTGCCAGAGCCACAACCGCGACCTGGCCCCGCATAGAGATTGCGCAGAAGTATGTGTTGGTTAGGAATGACATCAAAAGGCTCACAAGCTTTTGGCGCATTTCTGATTTTAGCATTTTTTCTATCTGAAATAAATCCTATTTTAGTTTTGAACTCCTTTATACTCCGCTCTTGAATTATGTGCAAATGGTAAATAGGGTTCTTGCCGTATCTATTCTTGTTCGAATATTTATGATGCGTCGAAACAATTCCTATGCCAAATAAGAGTTGCTGAACTTCTTTTATTAGTCGTTCCGAAATAGAATAAAGCCTTGGGTAACCATCGGTATGAACATCGCCGTCGCCTTCAAATAGACCCCTGATAAATGCGCGGGCGCTTTCGACAGAAGATTCGAAAATATGTTTAGGTACGAAAGCTTCTGCGGCAGAGGCCTTTTTCCAGCCAGCCAACTCAAAATACTTCGCCAATAATTTGGAGTGAAAAACCATACAAATTGATTTATCATCAGGCTTTCGTTCTTCTCTATGCGTTTTTATTTCAAATAACTTTAACATTAATTCAGTAATTCTTTGTTTTAATTGCTCATCAGTATCTTCAACTGCAAATATCAACCTGTTACCACTAATGCAGCCGTCAGCCATGTAAACCCCCAAAAGTTCTGCTAACTCAAAAGACATTTTTGGAGGCAGCTTTATAGGCTTTGCATTGAAATGAATCTTTTCGTCAAACTTTGGCAGCTCAGCATCCTCGCCGCAGTGCCCTCCCAAGACGTGAATTAGCCAATCTCCTGGTTTTAGATTTTCAGCAGTCTTCCAATTTAATTCTCCATCTTCGCTGATAATTGCAATTTGATGATTGTAAGTTGATTTTATTTCAGTGCCGATTTCAGTTTTGATATTGTAAACTTCAGTTACGCCATTATCTTCAGCAAGTATTGCATTTTCAAAGTTACCATTAGCGTAAATCGCATATCGGCCAGGATTATCACCAAAATTTGGACATTCGAGCAAATCGACCGCGTGTTTAACGCCTTTATCGGTACGCACAAATGAGTCTGAGGCTACACAGCCACCCTGCTTGATTACATTTGTAGTCTGGTCAAAGATTGTTGCAAATGTAACAGGGCCAGATGCAACACCCTTTGTTGATTTTACAATGTCGCCTTTTGGCCTCAATCTGCTGAAGCTAAAGCCTGTGCCTCCTGCTTGCTGCTGCACAATTGCCATATGCTTCAGTGCGGTAAAGATGCCTTCTAGCGAATCGGGGACTGGAATTACATAGCAGGCTGATAAAAGCCCCAGGTTAGTGCCTGCATTCATCAGCGTAGGTGTATTGGGAATGAATTCCCTGCTTGACATCATTGCATAGAACTCTTCTTGA
>CAYGXR010000087.1:0-2230 GCA_964354095.1 Candidatus Woesearchaeota archaeon | reverse complement strand
GCTTTTATTTCTCGTTTTGCATTAAATGGCATGGCCATAAAGCACGATTCAATAATACCCTATCTGGAAATTGGTAAAATTTATTTCAATGCTTTTGCTTTTGTTGAAGAGATGGAGAAAGATGCTGTTGATTTGACAATTACTAAAAAAGTTCGTTCTAAAATTATTGATGTTTACAAAAAAAGATGGTATCGTTCTGAATTGGTGGAAGCCCTGCAAAAAGGCTCTGTTGCAAGCACGTTTGGACTCGAGGGCAAGCTGCCCGACAAAGAACTCGAAAGTCTAACTGAAGGTAAGGAAGAAATTATTGATTATATCAAAAATCTGGAAAGGTATTACAAACTATGCTGAACTTTGACATCGCAAAAATTTTCTATGACATTGCTGACTTGCAGGAACTTTTAGGCATAGAGTGGAAGCCTCGTGCTTTTCGCAAGGCTGCGCAGGCCATAGAAGCCTTGCCTGAAGCTGTTGAAGATATCTACAAAAAAGGCGGCATTTCTGCTTTGAAGGAAATTCCTGGTGTTGGTGAGAAGATTGCAAAGAAGATTATACAATTCATTGAGACTGGCAAGGTAAACGAGTATGAAAGACTGAAGGCAAGAATACCCGCAGGCCTTGCAACTTTAATGACTATTGAATCGATAGGGCCCAAAAAAGCAGTTCGTTTATGGAAAGAGCTCAAGATTAAAGATATGGATGATTTGAAAAAAGCAATTTCTCAGCACAAGATTGCAAAATTATCGGGATTTGGGCCTAAATCTGAAGAGAATATTGCTGCGGGCATTGGAATTTTTGAAAAAAGTAAAGGAAGATTCTTGCTAGGCGAGGCATTGCCATTTGCCCAGATAATAATTTCCAAATTACAAAAGCTTCCAGAAATTGGGCACATATCCGAAGCTGGCAGCATGAGAAGAAGAAAGGAAACTGTCGGCGATCTTGACATTCTTGTAACTATAAAATCTCCAAAAGCTGCTGCAAAAGTCATGACTGCTTTTACAATCATGCCTGAAGTTGCTCGCGTGCTTGCGAAAGGCGCTACAAAGTCAATGGTTGTATTGAGAAACGGCCTTCAAGCAGATGTTAGAGTTATTGATGATAATGTATTTGGCGCCGCGCTACAGTATTTTACTGGAAATTTAGAACATAATGTTGCTCTGCGAAAGATAGCGATAGAAAAAGGATACAAATTATCAGAATACGGCTTGTTTGGCAGAAAAACAAACAAGATTGTTGCTGGAAAATCAGAGGATGACGTTTATAAAAAACTTGGTTTGCGCTACATAGAACCCGAGCTTCGGGAAATGAGAGGCGAAATTGAAGCCTCGCGAAAAAATAAACTTCCTGATTTGGTCAAACTTTCTAATATCAAAGGAGATTTTCATGTTCACACTAAGTGGAGCGATGGTTCTGCATCTGTTGAAGAGATGGTGCGAGCTGCAAGGCAACGTGGCTACAAATATATTTGCATCTCAGACCACAGCAAAACGAGAGCAATCGCTAAAGGGCTAACTGAAGAGAGGCTTCTAAGGCAAATTCAAGAAATTAAGAGATTACAAAAAAAGTATAGAGACATCAGAATCCTTACAGGAAGCGAAGTTGACATACTTGCAGATGGAAGCTTGGATTTTCCAGAAAAGATTTTGAAAAAACTGGATGTTGTCCTAGCATCAGCACACACAGGCTGGAAAACTCCAGAGAAACAGATGACTGAACGGCTGATTAAAGCCTTGGAAAACAAAAATGTTGACATTTTAGGACATCCGACTGGAAGAATTGTACAGCAAAGAGAGCCTTTTGCAATAAATTTTGAGCAGATTTGTTCTGTTGCTGCTGAAAAGAAAAAGATTTTGGAGATTGACGGAATTCCCGACAGGCTGGACTTGAATGATATCAATATTAAAGCCGCAATTGAGAACGGCGTAATGTTGTGTATAGATTCTGATGCTCATACGCCTGATGAATTAAATTATGTTGAGTTTGGTGTTTATGATGCAAGAAGGGGTTGGGCAGAAGCTAAGAACATCTTGAATACGAGATCTTTAGGAGAATTGTCGAGATTCTTACCTAAACTACGAGACTAAAGGTAATCTCTTAATATAGTCAGCCATTCTGCTAAGCTTTAGCGAAAACCCTCCCTAAGAGATTGCAATTTGTTTAGTTCTACTAAACAAATACTTATTAAAGTTCTTTTTTGAATTCTTATTGGGGTGCATGTGGAGTCATGAGA
>CAYGXR010000086.1:0-6464 GCA_964354095.1 Candidatus Woesearchaeota archaeon | reverse complement strand
TACAAAGCAAACCGTGTTGGAAAAAGGGTTGCTGAGCTCTATATAGACCCGCTGACTGCGCACGAATTTATTCTAGCTCTGGAAAAGCCAGCTAGTGATTTTGGCTTGTTGCATTTAATTGGAAATTCTGCAGAGTTATCGCCGGCCTTGAAAGTCAGGAAATTAGAATATGACTTAATCCTAAGCGAGCTGGCCAAAAGAGAACAACAACTGATGATAAATGCGCCAAAAGAGTGGGATATCGAATATGATGATTTTCTAAATTCAATAAAATCTGCATTAGCTTTTGGGGACTGGTGTGCTGAGGCTGGCGAAGAATTAATGTACGACAAATACAGGGTTACTCCTGGAGAACTGCACGGAAAACTGGATATTGCAGACTGGCTTCTCTATTCTATTGACGAGATTGCTGGCTTGCTAAACAAAAATGATGTTCGCTCAGCAGCAAGGCGACTGCGCATCAGATTGCATTACGGAATCAAGGAAGAGCTTTTGCAATTAGTAAAACTAAAAGGAATCGGCAGAGCAAGGGCAAGGAGGCTGTTCAATGCCAATTACAAAACACTTTCAGATATTAGAAAAGCATCTGTAATAGAGCTTGCTCCTCTAATCGGTGGAAAAGTCGCTGAAAATGTTAAAAACCAGCTTTCAGACTCTAGCTCTGGGGCTGTAGTCTAACTTGGTCAGGATCCAAGCCTCGGGTAGCACGAAAGCGAAGCTTTCGCTGATTGCTCTGCGAGAATGCTTGAGATCCCAGTTCAAATCTGGGCAGCCCCATTATATTTTCCTCGCAAATACCAGAAATGCCGTATGTGTCAAAGCATTATGCTGTGGCCTGCATATCTTGCTTTCAGGCTTGACATTCCACTCTCTTTCCTGAACTTCCAGAACTTTTTCCAGCCTAAAACCATTGCCTAATTTACTTGCAAATTCGATTATTTGTGTAATCTGAGGGCAATAGGCAACCAGAAATTTTCCCGCCTTGAGAGCTTTCCCTGCGTGCTGCAAAACAAGCCAAGGCTCTGGCAAGTCAACTGTAATCAAATCTGCATTTTTTTCGTTTATTTTCTTTGTTGCATCCTGCAGTTTTATCTTTACATTTTTTAATTCTAAAAATTTGAAGTTTCTTTCTGCCAGCTGTGCAAATTCCTTTCTCACTTCGTAAGTCACAACAGAACCTTTGGGCCCGACTGCGTGTGCAAGCATTGCTGCCAGCCAGCCACTTCCGGTTCCAATATCAACAACAGAATCACTGCAGCTTAAGCCGCTGTTTGAAATTATTGCTGCGGCATCTTTTGGCAGGATAACTGCAGGCCCTCTTCTGCTGTTTTGCAATAAGTCGAGAAAAGTTGCTGGAACTGCTGTAAAAGTCTGGCCTATGTTTGATTTTATTTTCCCGGCTTTTAGTTTGCTTAAGTCAATTGCACCTAAATGAGTTGATAGTTTTTGCTTTGATTTTTCTACAACGAATCTTTTGTCATCAGGCGCAATTAATAGGAATTTCATATCATCAATAGATAGATGCGAGCTGAATCGCATTCAGCTGCATAATCGGAATATATAAACTATATTCCGATATGTTTTAAAACTTACTTTATGACTGTTCACCAATGCTAAACAAGCTGAAAGCCATTTATGAGAAACACTACAAGGTATTACTCATAATAACTATTGCTTTTCTATTATTTTCATGCGGAGTTTTAGCTTTGCATAAGATGCAAACTGGAGAGCTCATATCCAAGGATGTCAGCATAAAAGGCGGCGTACTGGTGACAATAAATACAGACAAAGTGCTTGACTTGGACCAGACAGGGCGGGCTTTGGCTGCTGAGCTTGGAACATCTGTCTCGATAAAACAGCTACAAGGTTTTGGAACGACCAGCTTTGGCTATTCTTTTACAGTAGAACCAATGCCCGTTGAGACCGTTTTAAATGCGATTTCGAAGGTCACAGGCATAGAACTAACTCAGGGCGCATATACTGTTGAAGAAGTCAGCAGCGGACTTGGCGCAACTTTCTGGAATGAAATACTAAAGGCAATTGGATTTGCGTTTGCATTCATGTCAGTCGTAATAATTCTTTATTTTAGAAAGGCCGTGCCTTCTTTTGCCATAATTCTTTGTGCAATCTCAAATTTGGTTGGCACGCTGGCCATAATGGACTTGCTGCACATCAAGCTGTCTGTTGGCGGCGTTGCAGCTTTGCTCATGATAATAGGTTATTCCATAGATACGGATATACTATTATCAACAAGGATGCTGAAGCGCACAACTGAAGGCTCAGATTTTGAGCGAATGCTTTCTTCCGTCAAGACGGGAATGACTATGGAGCTGACCGCCATTGCTGCCCTTTCAGTTCTATTCATAGTAAGCCCTGCTGAAATTCTAAAGCAAATCTCTCTTCTGTTAATTATTGGACTGGTATTAGACATACCAAATACGTGGATTCAAAACGGCGGAATAATGCGCTGGTATCTGGAGAAAAAGCATGGGAAAGCTTAAGGAAGTCTTCACGAGCTGGAAAGTCATTCTTCTAATCCTGTTTCTACTAGCTTCGGCAGTTTCAATAAATCCCAAATTGCATACTGAGGGCGTTGTTGTAACGTCTGTTGCAGGAAATAGCAGCGCAGATGTCAATGGCATAACAACTGGCTTGAAAATTTCTGCGCTGAATGGCCAGCCTGTTTCGGATATAAATGGTTTCAGGGCGCTTGAAAAATCCATTCTGCCAAATGCAACAATAAAAATAACAACAGATAAGGGCGAAATCAGTTTCCTTTCAGAATTTGACAACATGACAAATATGACATCAATCGGCTTTGATGTTGATTCCATACCGAAAAGCAACATCAAGCAGGGATTGGATTTGGTTGGTGGTGTTCGCGTTCTAATGAAGCCTGAAACGCCGCTAAACATGCAGCAGCTTTCAGATGTAATTGCGATAACACAAAAAAGGCTGAATGCATTTGGCCTTCAGGACATTTCTGTAAAATCTGTTTCTGATTTTTCCGGGAATACTTACATCTTAGTCGAGATGGCTGGCGCAACGCAGCAGCAGGCAGCAAAGCTGATTGCGCAGCAGGGAAAATTTGAAGCCAAAATCGGCAATGATACTGTTTTTGTCGGTGGAACTGACATCAAACAAGTCTGCAGGTCTGCAGATTGTTCCGGCGTTAGAGATTGCAATCAAATTGAAGGCGGCTGGGCCTGCCAATTCCAGTTTAAAGTAGATGTCAGCCCAGAGTCTGCAAAAAGGCATGCGGACATAACCAGAAATATGCCGGTCATAACAGTTGGGAATAATGTTTATCTTGAGAAAAAACTGGATTTGTATTTGGATAACGAATTAGTGGAATCACTTTACATATCTGAAGGGCTAAAAGGTATTGAAAGCACTTCTTTTGTAATTGAAGGCCCTGGCAGCGGAACAACAAAAGATGCTGCAATTTTAAATGCATTAACCGGCATGAAAACCTTGCAGACAGTCCTTATCACAGGAGCCTTGCCTGTCAAGCTTGATGTCGTTAAAACAGACATCATTTCTCCGGCTTTGGGAGCGCAGTTCCTGAAATATGCTATTATTGCTGTAATTGGCGCAATCGCCGCAGTTGGTGTTGTGATATTTGCAAGATACAGAAAACCGCTCATTGCAGGCATGGTTTTCATGACAGGGTTGTCAGAAGTTGTCATAATTCTCGGGATTGCCGCGCTGATTAGATGGAATCTCGATTTGGCAGGAATAGCAGGCCTGATTGCAGCAGTAGGAACTGGTGTTGATGCACAGATCATAATAACTGATGAATTCCTAGCCGGAGCCGCCCAAGTTGTTGGGGGCTGGAAAGAGCGTGCAAAGAGAGCATTTTTTATAATATTCGGCTCTTTCGCAACAGTTGTTGCTGCAATGATTCCTCTCTATGTCCTCGGCGCAACACTATTGAAAGGCTTTGCAATTATTACCATAATCGGCGTCAGCATAGGCGTATTTGTAACAAGACCGGCCTATGCGAAGATGCTGGAGATTCTGCTCAAATAGATTTTTATACTTCCATATCTGTAGCTGAATTGCTACTGACATGGTCTTAGAAGACATAATTCGTGCAAAATCAGCTGAGAGGCAGCCATTATACATATTGCCACTGGCTTTTCTCTATGCCTCAATAGCATTATTTGTTGCGCTCTGGATTTTCCCCTCCTCCGCAGCCATAGTTGCGGTATTTCTGATTACAATCGCAACAATGCCTTTGTTTTTGGATGTGGTTGTTTTTGAAAAGACAAAGGAAGAGGGCTCTAGAAATTATTTGAGGGAACTTTTAACTTTCGGGCGCGGTGTAGACAAGGAAAAGCTGCTTCCTTTTTTCATCTATTTATTTTTAGGATTATCCTTGGCAGTTGCATTCTGGTTCAGCGTTTTGCCAAGCAGCATGCTCAATGATTTGTTTCATATCCAGCTCAATACTATAAAGGAAATTAATCTGAGCTTGGCATCAGGCGGAGCTGCTTTCACCAGTTTTTTCTCTGCAATCCTGGCAAATAATGTAAAAGTCCTTGCATTTTCAATTCTATTTTCATTTATTTATGGCGCCGGTGCGATGTTCATCTTAGCTTGGAATGCTTCTGTGATTGGTGTTGCTATGGGTGATACTATTAGAAGCAGCCTGGCCGCAGCTTCAAAAGTAGTTGGGGGGCCGACTGGCTTTGTAACATACAGCTCTGCAGTCTCTGCTGGCTTATTCAGGTATTTGCTGCACGGGATCCCTGAGATTCTTGCTTACTTTATTGGCGCACTAGCCGGCGGAATGCTGTCAATAGCGGTTGCGCATCAGGAATTCAATAGCGAAAAATTCAGAAAAACTGCGGTAGATGTTGCGTGCCTTGCTGGACTTGCAATATTGCTGCTCATAATAGCAGCAGTTGTTGAAGTTACAATATCTCCGCTCGTGCACTAAACTCTGTTGATTTTGGAAGCTCCATAGGTTTGCCAAGCTTACTGCCTTAGCACTTGTAGAGAGAAAGCCATCAAAACATTAAGAGATAACAAAAATTTGCTTAACCGCAAATTTTTGGGATGGAAAAATGCGTAACATTTTTTCATAACAATCTTATTTGAGGCCAAATTTCAACGAGGTTGCATATTCGCAAGAGCTTTAAAGCTTACTTCTCTCATTTTGAGCAATGCCAGAAAAACTGCAAAAGCTAAAATCTTTTTTTGTGGAAAAAACAGAGGCACAAACTTCTGAAGCTGTAAAATTCGGCATCCCCAAGCTGAAAAACACCAATCTGTATTACTGGCTAGGCTTAATTCCAGTTTTCATCATTGCGCTTTTCATAAGAATTCAGAATTTGCCGCTGCTGAAGGGCAAGTATCTGATAGAATTAGACTCATACTTCTTTTTTAGATATGCAAAAATGCTGTTCGAGCAAGGCTCGCTTCCCCTCGTAGATGCTATGAGATATGTTCCTGTGGGCACATTAACAAACAGCAGAGGCTCATATCTTTTCTTCCCAAAAACAATGGTTCTTTTCTACAAAATAATCCACATATTTTTTGCAAATTTAAGCCAGATAGAATGGCACGTAATTTATCCGCCCGTTATAACGATAATTTCATTTGTGTTTTTCTTTTTGCTTGTTAAGGAACTCCTTAATTACAGAATTGCATTCATTGCAACTGCTTTTCTGGCGGTAATTCCTGCGTACATGCAGAGAACCAGCGCTGGCTTTGCAGACCACGAAGCTGTTGCAATGGTGTGGATGTTTATTTCCTTGTGGCTTTTTGTATTAGCCTGGAAGTCTGATAACTGGAAAAAATACATTCCATTTGCGATCACTTCAGGCATATTTACAAGCATGTTAACTGCAACCTGGGGCGGTTATATATTTGTAGTCTATGGTTTGGCCATGTTTGTTTTTGCGTACGCTTTCCTTAGCCACAAACAAGAACTAAAATATTTGCTGATTTTTGGCGCTTGGGTTGCAGCTACAGCATTGTTCGACATAATTCTGACAGTTAAGAGCAGATTTTTCGGCACGCCAGGGGCCATAATTGCATTCGTTATGATGTTCATGATTTTACTAATAATTTTGCCCAAGTTCATAAAGACGGAAAAAATTCCAAAACCGATTTTACCACTAATAATCAGCGCACTTATTGCACTACCTGCGTCGGTTCTTCTAAAAATAGATTTGATGGGTTTGATAAAAGAAGTTACCAAGCAAAATACCATCAGGCTTTTCTATACGGTGGCTGAAAACGCCCAGCCATACTTTACCGACTGGTGGAGTAGCATCGGCTGGATTTTCCTGTTGGCGTTTGCTGGCTCAGCACTTTATTTCTATAAAATTTTCAAGCCGGAAGAAAAAACACATCTAAAATTGTATTTGATAGCCGCAAGCGCATATGTAGTCTTCTTTTTTGCATTCATATTTGGCAGGCTGTCCACATCTGCAAGATTATCAGCGATGGTG
>CAYGXR010000085.1:0-4043 GCA_964354095.1 Candidatus Woesearchaeota archaeon | reverse complement strand
TTAATTTACCGATTACAGTAAACAGTTACATCTTCCACTAGATAATAAAAAATCTTTACAAGTAAAATTAGTTCTTAAAAATTAAAGGAGGCAAAAATAATAACATGAAAAAAACAACAACGTTTCTTTTGGTTTTAGCTTTAGCCATAGCGCTTTTCTCGGCAAAAATGGCATATGCAGGAAGTACGCCAACAGGAAATGTAACCATAGAAAATACTGGTCCAACAATGGGAACAGTAACCCTTTACAACCAGGCAGGCGCAGATGCGGCGATAACTTTGACGGCAGGTAGTACAGTAACTGTATTTGCAAATGTAACCATAACAGATGTCAACGGTGGTGGCGATATTTCTTCTGCAAGCGCAGCGTTATACCATAGCACATCTACTAGCACAGCTACAGCGGATGAAAATATAAACATAAAAAACGGTACTTGTGCACTGAGTGCAGCAGACGGGGATACAAAAGTAGCAACTTGTTCTTTTACGATGAACTACATGGCTTTACCAGGAACATGGACTGCAAATATAACTGCTACGGATTCAGGAGCTGCAACTGTTTCAGGAGCTTCAGCAGGTGACCGAACCGTTAACAGCCTTGTTGGTGTAGACGTTACTGAGGCAGCAATTAACTTTGGTTCGCTACAATTGGGAGCTAATAGCAGTACAGCAAAAAATGCTACAATAGTGAACTTAGGTAATGCACAGATGGACTCGATTTTCTCAGGTACGAACTATAGTTGCGCGACCGGAACAATACCTGTAGGAAACACAAGGTATAACATGACAACAGGAAGCTATGACGGCGGAGGCACTGATTTGACAGTAGATGCAGTAACACAGACAGGTTTTGACCTTGGTATAAGAGGCGTCTTAACAGCCGATGGTACAAACGCAACAAAAGCTGAGTTCTTTACCATAAAGATACCTACTACTGGCGTAGCAGGCGCTTGTGCGAATGTCATAACTGTATCTGCAGTTGCGGGCTAAACGTAAAATCCTTTTTCTTTTTTTATTTCCTTTTTTAATTTAAGTGCAAGAGCGAGTGCTCTCGCAGCAATAAGAATATATCCACTAAAAGAAGTATAAACTTCTATTATCTATTGGAGAATAAAAAAATTCTATTAATAATCGACTCTGAGCGTATTAAGGTGCTTGAAATGATAAAAAAACTAGCAGTTTTACTTGTAGTTTTGGCGTTAGCTGTGTCACTTTTCCCGTCAGCTTGGGCGGTTGCTATTGGGGCCAGCCCGGCAACATTAAGCTTTGAACTTCCAAAAGGCGGAAGTGATGAGAAAACATTCCAAATCAGCACAAATGCTGCAGGAAGCTTAAATTTTGATGTAAAGGCGTCTTCTGAAATAAGTAAATTTGTGAAGTTATCTGCTCCAAGTGGAGCGACAATTCTAAATCATCCCGCAGAACTTACCGCAAAAGTTTCTATTCCAAGAAGCACAGAGCCCGGAACATATGAAGGCACAATATCTGTGCAATCTAAGAATTCTGCGGAGTTAAGCGGAGGTACGGGCAGCGCAGTTGCAACAGGTGTTGCAGTTAGGGTTATAATTAATGTTACATCAGAGTCTGCGCCTTGGTTTAACTTTGGATCTAAATCCACACCAACAGGAGCTGCAACAGCGAATGCAGAATCGGGTATAGGCGCCGGAACACTATTGCTTGTAATAATAGTTATTGCTGCAGTAATTGGTGCTGCTTGGTTTGCGTTTAGAAAAAGATGAAATGGCTATTAGTTATTTTATTGCTATCACTAGTGCCCACAGCTTTTGCAGGGACACAGACTGTTGGGACTGTTACGATAGACCCAAGTCCAATTGATTTAACCGCTGGAAGCACTAAAACAGTAACTTGCTCTGCAACAATTACAGATACAGATAACTGGAATAATACAACAACTGTTAATGCAACAATGTGGGATGCTATTGCATCAACTGAAGGTGCTTCAGACGATGATAATGAGCATTATACTGCTGTATCTTGCGATTTAGGCACAAATACTTCAGCAACAGAAAGGCCTGCTACTTGCAGTTTTTCATTGCATTATCATGCTAATCCTTCAACTTGGACTTGCAAAATAAGAAGTTACAACAGTACAAATGATGTGGCCAGCAATTCAAATGATGCTACTGTTAATCAACTTGTTGCCCTTGATGTAGCAGAGGCATCAATAAATTTTGGAAGTATGGATTTGAACGAAACGTCTTCTTCAGATGTTAGTGCAACAGTACAAAACATAGGAAATATACGAATTGATGTCAAACTTTCGGGAAATTCTTTTATCTGTAGTTCGGGTACTTTGTCACCTGAAACGATAAGGTATAGCGCCACGCCTGGAAATTTGTACAGTGATATGACCGAGCTAACAGGTACAGCCATAAGGTTGAATTTAAACATTGCAAAATCAACAGGCAGCCCTTCTACAGATGATACATACTGGAAAATTTCTATTCCAAATAGCGGCGTGGGCGGTTCCTGTTCAAATACAATAACATTTACGGCGGTGTCAGGATGAAACTTTTAATGCTGGTAATTGCAAGCTTATTCCTTTTTACAACTGCTTATGCAGATACGGCAATAGGACAAGTTTCTATAATAACTGCAAGTCCGTCAGTTGCAATTAATGTTCCAACCGCTAACGGTTGGTATAGCTCTAATTTTACAGTTAATGCCCTTATCGGCGGAACAGCAATTGCCGCAACATACAGATGGGAAAATTCAAGCGCAAATGGAAGCTACGTTTCTTTAATACATCAAGGCAGTGGAATATGGACTAAGAATCTTAATATCTCTTCTTTTGCAGAAGGCAATTACACAATAAGAGTCAATGCTTCTAATGAGGTCAATACCACTGATGAAAAAACTGTAGATTTTCACATAGATAATACTGCTCCAGTAATATCTTCGTTTGTTCTTACAAAAACTGATACAATTTATGCTGGAAGCCCGCTGACAGCTTCGGATTTCAGCTGCAGCGCTACAGATAATTCTGAAAGCTCTGGCGGTTCTGTAACTATCATAATTACAGGATTGAGTACGGCAACTGCAGGCATCAAAACCGCAACCTGCACGGCTACAGATTTGGCAGGCAACACAGATACAGAAACAGTACAATATACAGTTGTTTCTACTGGGGGTGGCGGAGCAGGCAGGGGAGCCGGCGGCGCAATTAATGGAACGAACCAAACAAACGAAACTACCGAGACTGTGATTTTAGAGCAGTTGCCTGCAGGGCAAACTGTTCACCTTACAAATTTTGTAGCCCCAATTGTGAGCATAGACATAGAAGCTGCCCAGACGATAACTAACTCAGACATTCAGGTCAGCATAATTCAGTCTGCACAATCTGTGCCAAAAGCAAAAGTTTTCATCTATTTTGAAATAAAGTCGAGTATACCTGAAGACGCCATAAAATCTGTGCGCATAACTTTTAATGTGGATAAAAATTGGCTAATTCAAAATAACCTCTCTCCCGATAGCGTAGTGTTGTATGGTCTTATTGGCAAATCCTGGAGGACCTTAGACACAAATAGAGTAAACGAGACTGGAAGCATGTATACCTATACTGCAACAACATCCAGATTTTCAACATTTGCAATTGCTGCTGGCGCTCCTGTGCTTTTGAATGCAGTAACAGGCGCCGCAATTTCAATCCCGACAATCCCGTTGTCTACCAATACCGTGGTGTTAGGTATTATGGCCGTTGTCCTGATAGCAGCAATAGTAATCTCGCGAATGAGGTCTGCCAAGGGGAAATCAAGGCGCAGATAGGCAAATACGCAAGACTTTTTAATCAAAACAGCCAGAGATAAGCGTGGCCAAACCTGACACTCTTGCAATTATGCTTTTTGCGCTAGCTATAGGCATAACAGCTATTGCGCTTTGCTTTTCAAGGCCTACCCTGACTGGCGCCGTTGTTGCAGTCCCGTCTGAAATTCCTTTGAGCTTTACAACAAGTGAAAGCACAACATTGGATATAGGTTTTGACTTTGGAATCAGTTCCTTGAAGCTGGGCGGTAATTTTTCCGG
>CAYGXR010000084.1:0-3679 GCA_964354095.1 Candidatus Woesearchaeota archaeon | reverse complement strand
TATATATTTACTATATTGAACTTTAAAAGGATTATGGTGCCTGCGCTATTAGAGCTTGGGGAGCACAAAAATTTATAAATTACGCCTTTTGTTTGGGGTTACACCAATACGAATTGGATTGGAGAAATGTGATACAAATGGGACGCGTAGAATACAAGACCATAAAAGCTGAGGAAGTAAGATTTGGAAGGAATTCCTTTATAGAAGTTGCCCGAAAAGTCGCTGTGACTGAAGAGGGCGAGAACGAGTTTGTTGCTATCAGCAAGGGCTTTTACATGCCTGAAGGCGACAGCAAGAGGTTCAGGCAAAGCTTGGCCTTGCCAAAGGAACCGGAAACTCTCAAAGAAATTGCAAAGATGCTGACAACCATCTAAGCAATACAAAAAATAAACAAAACAAAAGCACAAATTGGCTGCAGAACTTTGATTTCTGCAGTTTCTTTCTTTTTTTACACTTTACAAATTCTATATATTCTATGAAATGTGATACGAGCTATCACATTTCTATCATATTTTGAGTTAGATTTAAAAAGCATCATTATGGATAATCTTTAACCATGAAAGACGCACATTTGGAAGTTGTTGTAGCAAACCCGCGAAACGCGGCGCAAGACCATATAGGCGTAGAAATGTATCCTGGAAACCAAGGGATAGAGATCTGCAACAGTAGATGGATGTTCCAGATGCTTGAATATAGCGATGGTGCGCTAATTGCTTCTTTATTTGTAAACGGAGTAGCTCAAGATTTAAACAGTTCTGACATGAGAGTCAAAGACGCCAAAAAAACTTTAGAGTCAGTATGCAAATACGGCGTGATGCGATATACCGGAAAGCAGTCCCAGCAGGCCATAGAGGCAAAAGAAGTCCCAGAATATTGGGCCAACAAGATTTTAGGCATTGTTAGCGGGCAGAAACCGGAGCACGAATAAATGTTCCTTCTAAATTTGCTGACTTTGATTGTCAAGAACTTTCCATCAATAAAAGATTTGCTTGGCTTAAAGGTGGTGGTTGTGTAATGGACACTCATCATTTCAATTATGGCGATAAAACTTTTGGTGTAAGGGCATACAACAAGCATGCTAACAGGCTGGAAATTTACCAGTGGGAGCCTGAAGAAACGCCTAAGAAATGCAGGGAAAAATACCTAATTGCAGAATACTTCGGAAATACCGGGCATGCAGAGTTTCACAACGAACCTGATTTCAGCGCACTTTGTGATCTATTGAAACACGTTGCACGCGGCAACGTCGTTGGCAGGGACTCTGTAAGCGGCTGCGGCCAGAAGTTGGCCGGGGAGCTTTCAGATATTGTGGCAAAAGAGCTAGAGTTCAGGCAAAGAGTGGGAGCAAACCATCAGCTGAAAAACGGACAAAAGCAAGAACAGGAACAAGAGCCAATCTGGAATCAATAATCAGTTTCTAAGCCAATCTTATTATATTATTCCCAACCTCGGCTAATTTTTCCTCGTGTGTTACGATAAATAATTGTTCAAGGAATTCCGGCAGATGCTCCTGCAATGCTAACATTAATGTGTTAATAGCAGCATCATCCAGATTATGTGTCGGTTCATCAAGAAAAAGAACATTAAACTGCGGTGCCAGGATTTTTGCAAACGCCAGCCGCAGGACAAGGGCAGCCAGCATTCTTTCTCCACCAGAAGCAAAGCCTGCAACATTAACCCAGCCGCCTTCTGCGGCTCTTAATTGCAGAGTATAGTCTGTATCTGAAGCTTCAAGCTGGATTGAAGTCCATTTTTCATAAGGATATAATTTATTCCAAAGAATAGACATTAGTTCATTGACAGCAGAAATCAGTTCTTTGCGGAGAGATTCCTGCGCAACTAACAGAGAATTGCGGAATTGCTGCAGGAATTCAATTTTCCTATGCAGCTCTGCTGTTTCAAGCTGAAGTTGCTCAGCCTGCTTCTGCTTTTTAACCATTTCAGCAAGGCGCTTGCGTTTTTCCTCGGCAATGAATGCAATTGAGCGCTGCCTTGCAGACAATTCCTCATATTGCTGCAATGCTGTCCTGAAAGCGGTTTCCGCATTTTCCAATGCCGAGACATCTGGCTTTGTTGCCAGCTTTGCCTGCACATCTGCAAGCTCAGCATTGAGCCCTTGTTCCTGCTCCTTCAGCTCAGCAAGATGCAACTGTTCTCTTAATTCTGACTCTTGTTTTCTAAGTTCTATCGAGTTAGCTTCGGCTTCTCTCAGCTCTGTTTTTGATTTTTCCAGATTTGCATTTATGTTCTGGAGGATTTGCTGATTATTTGCCAATTGCCCTGTCAAATCAGCCTGCTGTTTCAGAAAATCAGGCTCTTTCTTGGTTTCTTCAAGCAAATCTTCCTGCTGTGAGATAAATTCAGAGATTTTTCTTTTTTGAAGCTCTAATTCCTCCTTTCCGGCATTCAATTGCTCTGCTCTTGCTATCAAATTATTTATTATAGACTCCCTGTCATGAATTAGCTTTTCTTTCGTCTCTGCTTCAAGCGCTCTCGAACAAGTAGGGCAGATTCCTTCCGCAGTTTCCAGTTCAGCCAGGTGCTTTCTAAGCAAGCGTATTTCAGATTCTGCTGAGGCAATCTCTTTCGCGTGTGATTTTAATTCATTTTCAAGTTTTTCAAGCTCGGCTTTCGGGTTCTCTAAATTTATTTGCTTAGTCAGCTGCTCAAGCTCAAACTTTATTGCTGTGATTTTTTCCAGCTGCAGCTTTACATCTGCAAGCCTGTTGTCAGCTATGCCAATTTGCCTCTCAGTTATGACAAGTTCTTTGCCGGCCTGCTCAATTTTCCTGTTTAATTCAAACTTGTAATTATCCAAGTATTCTATTCTTGCCAGAATTTCTCCCTGCTTTGATTTTACCTCAACAATGCTGATTACAGAATCTTTTAGCTTAAGCCTGATTTCATTAAGCTGTTTTATCAGAAGCCTCTGTTGCTCTTCAAACCGATTAAACTCATTGAAAACATTTCTTAATTCCCTAAGCTCGGATTCTTTGGAAAGCTTCTGTGTCTGCGCTGAAATGACTTTGTTTTCCAACTCCCTTGCTTCTGAAACAAGCTGGGAGATTTCGCTCTCCAAGGCATTAATGTCCACTGAAACCTTCTCGAGCTCAAGGCCTTTCAAGAGATTTATCTTAGCTTCTGCTTTCACTTCAAGCTGGTTTGTCAGCTTGACACAATTTTTCCTGGCAGCTTCAAATTTATGCACCCCAATCAATTCATCAAGTCTTGTTTTTCTTTCCTGAGGATTTAATTGCAGAAACAAGTCAATTTCATTCTGTTTTGCATACACTGTTCTGAGAAAGGTGTCTTCATCCAGTTTCAAAATATTCTTCAAAAAAGCTGTTACTTGTGTTGAGTTTGTTCCTGCTAACATCACGCCATCTGCATCGCGAACTGTTGCTTCTGAGCCTTTGCTGTTGATAATTCTCATAATGTGAAAAGTTTTGTCTTCTGTTTCCAGCGTAAGTTCTATGGCTGCCTGGCTGCCTGAATTTCTTTTGACAAGCTCTGAGACCTTTACATCTCTGCGTTTTACTTCAGGAACAGAGCCAAAAAGGGCAAAGCAGATTGCCTGCAAAACCGAACTCTTGCCAGATCCCATAGGGCCGACTAAAACATTTATCCCTGGCTTGAATTCTAATTCAGTTTCATTATGAGATTTCCAGTTCTGCAGCTT
>CAYGXR010000083.1:0-1560 GCA_964354095.1 Candidatus Woesearchaeota archaeon | reverse complement strand
CATTTTTCATTTTGCTTGAAAAAGGCTTGAAGGGAAAGATCTGGGCCTTGCTCGTCTTTATGATGTCTGGCGTGCTCGGCATAGTAACATTAAACCATCTTCCACTCAAGGAGCCGTTATTTCCTCTACTTTCCAGCCTTTTTGGAATTTCAACACTTATGATAAGCATGCAAGGAACAAACAAAATTGTTGAGCAGACCATTTCTGACAAAATAGAATTCAAAGGTTACTGGTTTTCTCACATAAAGGCAAGCCTTTCTGCAGCAATCATGTCAATCCTGCCTGCCCTTGGAGGAGCACAGGCAACAGTCCTTGCGCAGGCTGTAACCAAGAAGCAGCGCTCAAGCGAGGAATTTCTAGTAATGGTTGGCGGCATTAATACAGTTTCATCAATATTTGTTCTGGCAACTCTTTTTTTGATAAACAGGGCGAGGACAGGAGTTCTTGCTGTGATGAAGCAGTTTTTGAATCTTGATTTTAATGGTTTTTTAATCCTGCTCGTTGCCAGCCTTGTTGCAATCGGGCTTTCTGTTGTCGTAACCTTACTGCTGGGAAGATTTATTGCAAAAAGAATTACAAAATTCAAATATAGGAAACTCTCATTCATTGTTTTGGTAATCCTTATCGGGCTGGTGGGCTTGCTTTCAGGCTGGCTTGGTCTGCTCGTAGCAAGTGCAGGAACTGCAATCGGGCTGATTGCCCCAAAAGTTGGCATAAAGAGGATTCATGCAATGGGCTGTCTTGCTATTCCGATAGTGTTATATTTTATTTAAGCCAATAACTGTTATGTATGTTATTGAAAAGCCAAACCAGCAGGACTTTCTTGAGATATTTCCCTTACTGAAACAATTATGGCCTGACAAGGAGTTTAGCAAAGAAAAATTAAATGATGTCTTTGACAAAGGCTTGTATAATTCTCATCAGGCATATTTAGTTGCTAAATATGAGGAAAAAATAGTCGGCTTTGCATCACTGACTATAAAGGATAGCTTATGGGATGAAGGCAAGTTGGGCCACATTAATGAGCTTGTAGTTGATAGATTTTACAGAAACAAAGGTGTCGGAAAGAAACTTTTGGAAGAAATAATCAAAATTGCAAAGGAAAAATCTTGTGAAAGAATAGAGCTTGACTCAGCTTTCCGCAGGAAAAAAGCCCACTTGTTTTATAAATCACAGGGATTTGAGATGTGCAATTTTTTATTTTCGAAGAAGATTTAGCGTTTTGTTAGCGCTCTAACATCTGCTAAATCAACTTTTCGCCCAAGGATTTTTTTGTAATCTATCAGTTCTTTTTTTGGAATTACGGGGACTTTCAAGCCGTAAATGTTTTTTGCTGTGCTTTTTTTAAAATTAGAAATAGATTTTACCCACTTCTTGCTTTTACAATCAAATAACTTTGTTTTATTATCACTATATATATCAATAATCTGCCCGTAATATTTTAATGTCATTAGCGGCAGGTCGAAATTCTTGTCTACATATCTTTTCGGGCCATAAATTACATATTTTTTAACATCTGTGAGTATTTTTCTGAGTTTATTATCTGGCACGCCAATATCC
>CAYGXR010000082.1:0-1715 GCA_964354095.1 Candidatus Woesearchaeota archaeon | reverse complement strand
AACAAAAATTAAGATTTTAGACTATGTCTTCTTCTGCTACGACTACAAAGTCTGCTGAGCTTATCATTGCACTGAATGGGACCATTGGCTCGCCATCCTTTGTCTTTTCCAGGTCCATGCTCATTACGTGTGCAGTTGGCTGTTTTATTACAAGATAGATTAATTCCCCTGTTCGGACTTCAAAAATCAGGTCGCCGATTAGACCTAGCCGTTTTCCGGACTTGGATACGATTGTTTTACCAAGCAAGGACCTTGAATATCGTTTTTCAGCAATAGCGTCTGCCATGTTCACTCCAGAGTTGTGCACTCTCAATAAATAGTTTTCCCTTAAGCTTTATAAGTTTTTGTTCAGAGAAACACAATATTGTTTCTCTGGACATTCCGCTAAATAGGTTTTTAGCGTTATGTTCAGAGCAATACACATTGCTCCTATTGTTTTAGATGTTTGTAAAGTCCTGCTGTCTGCTTCTGCACCGATTGTACGGTGCCGTTTGCATTAATGTAATGATTTGCGCTTGCTATCAAATCACCGACTCCTAACCGAAGCTCTTCCCTGTCCCTAATTCTAAACTCTAATTTCGTTATTTCGCCAAATCTTGCCCTGCCCTGCAGCCGTTTCAGCCTGATTGCAGGGGCTGTTAAGATTGCAATCACGTGGAAATTATCCTTGTATTTCAGCTGGAAATACCTTGCTTCCTCAACTGTCCTCAATGAATCAAGAATTATGATTTTGGCTTTTGATTTTTTAATTTGGTCTTCTGCCCATTTTACCAATGGAATGTCGCTATATTCAATCCACATATACAAGGCAGCCATTGTGCCCATTTCTTCGGATGGCTTTATTCCCCGCTTAGCCAGCCATTGCCAGACAAAATCTCCCAGGTGTATTTTCTCGGCCTTGTGTTTTTTAACAAAGAAATCTGCAACTGTTGATTTTCCGCAGCCAGGCATGCCTACTATGCCAATGATAATCGGAGTGGCCATGTTTTAGTTTTTGATTTGCGATATTTAAGCTTTAGGCTACACTTTGTTATCTCTCTGGGTCTGCAGGCGCAAGTGTTTTGCTGAAAGCTGGCAGGCCTTAAGGGATTACTAGCGAGCAGGGCGAGCTAAGCTAGCAGAGAAGGCACGCCTTTAATCAATAGAATTGCAACTAAAATCCATTTCAGAGGGCCTATTACAGGAATGTGCATTGCTGCTAGAATGATAGCAGCAATTACATCTGTGATTCCCATTATCTTTACTAGGAAATCTCCTTCGCCCATGGAACAAAAACACGAAATAGGCTTTTAAGTATTTCCATATTGAAGTGATAAATTACTTTAATGCCCTATTTACTGTAGAAACATGCGCGCCTTTATAGCAATAGACTTGCCTTCAGAATTAAAAGATAAGCTTGCAAAAGTGATTTCTGAGCTGAGAAACAGCGATTTTTGTGATGCTAAATGGGTTTCAGAGCAACAATTACACCTAACATTAAAGTTCCTTGGCGAGATCAGCAAAGAGCAGGCTGAAAAGGTAAAAACTGTATTAGGCGAAATCTCCCCGGGCACAAAGAGCTTCTCACTGCAGTTGAAAGGTCTTGGCCATTTCAACCAGCGTGTTTTGTGGATTGGTGGAAATTCCGGTCAAGAGACAGCTGTAAAGCTTGCGACTGAAATTGACAAAAAATTATCTTTATTCGGTTTTGAAAAGGAAGCCCGCCCATTTGCAGT
>CAYGXR010000081.1:0-2770 GCA_964354095.1 Candidatus Woesearchaeota archaeon | reverse complement strand
CCCCATTACGTTTTCATGTTTTAAAGAAGTAATTACTCTAACAAGATCTTTTTTAGAATAGGATTCATTTTCAGTTTTAGTAGCCATTTATTTATTTTCGATTCTTGGCGCTAATATGAATGTAACCTGCGCCTTGTTTAAGCTTCTGAAGTCCAGCCTGAGAGGATAATCTTTTGCAAACTGTATGACAACTGTTTCTGCGAGTATCGCTGCCCTTGCCATCTTTTTCAGGTATTCCAAAGAATAAGTTGACCTTACATTATCTCCTGCTGCTATCTGTAATAATGGATCTGAGCCTTTTGTCAGTTGTATTGAAACTTTGGAGCCTAATTCTCCTGATGTTATGATAAAGGAATTTTTATCGGCCTCAAAAACAACTGCATCGCCTGCAATTGCCGCATCTTCAATGTAATCTCTAAATTCAGAGGAATCAAGCTCTATTGTTGTCATGAAATCCAATGCCGGCACTTTCCTTTCCTTTGCTTCCCTTTCTAAAAGAGGGATGTAAAAATTCTTCATTGATTTTCCAGCTATGGAAATCTTCAATTTGTTTTTATCCAAGGACAAAGTAATAGGGTCTGTAGGCTTTGCCCTTTTCAAGGCCTGCTTTAATGCTTCCAGATTTAAAGTAATGTCGCAGGGCTGCTCAACCCTGTATTCCTGGAAAGCACTTGGCAACAAGGATAAAATGACCATTGAGATATTTGCGGGGTCTAAGGCATGCAGCTTGATGCCTTCCTTCTGGAAGCTGAAGCTTGCTTCTGTAATAAAATCTGATAGGACTGAAACAGTTGCGTTTAGAATCCGCGGTTCGGTCAGTTTTACCAGGAACATAGTAAAATAAGTGCAGATAGTTTTTTAATAGTTTGTTTGTTGCAGACTACAAAAAATTTCTAGTGGACCGTGTATTTGGTCCACATTATATATCCGATATCGCAAAGAGCGATTACCAGCACTATTGCAAAAATCCACAACAACGCAGGGAGAGCTATCGACCCTAATGCCAAAACCAACAGCATAAAGCCATAGAACAGCCATCTGTACATATCAAACTCCGTATCTTTTATAGCGCGTGCCATTTTACCTCCTTCTCGAATGGTCAGCTTTGCAGCCAATCAGCCAGTCCAGCAGCCATACCACGAAGATTGCAATTGGTATTGCTAATATCAGCAGGGAAGCCCCCTTGCCTGCAAAGTACCCGAACACTATTCCTGAAATAAGCCAGGCTAATCCTTCTAATCCAATTAATTCTCTTAACCTAATTGGCAGGTGTTTAGCCATTACTAAGGTGCTGCAGCTGCTGCGCAGAACAGATTTTGCACGAAAGAGATGTTTCTAGCATAGTACAGCAACACTATTCCAATTATAATGCCAAAAAGCACGATAAAAATGTCGGTTGTACCAAACATATGCATTCCTTGACCTTTTTTATTAAACATAGCCAGCTCCAACTCTGGTTTTCCCGTGCGGATATTTAAATCTATTGGTAAACTGCTGCATAACACTTATAATCAACACCAATATTCTACTCCTATGCTAATTGATATTTTAGTTGCAGTAATTGTGGCTGCATCTTTCGGCGTAGGTTCGTTGCTTTATTACTTAGCCAAAGAAGAAGTAGATTCGTTTAAGCAGAAATTTCCTCGCTATGGAATTTTCAAGGTGAAAAATCTTGTTTTTGTGCCAGCCGGAATTTTCGGCGTTATTCAGGCCTTGGCAGCCAAAACACCTTACCTGGAAACAATAAGCCTGCTTTTGTTTGCAGCTGGCTTGATATTTGGAAGTTTTGCCATTGCTGACAAAAGCATAAAGCGAACTTTGAAATATTCTGCTGGAACTGCAGTAACATTTCTAATCTTTTTCATAGTGGTTTATTTTATGCTGCCTTACTTTAGCTAACGCTGTTGTAATCTCTTAACATTAATTAGCCTTTCACTTGCACAGAAAAAGCCCTTCAAACATTAAGGCTTAACATTCAGTAGCAGTTTAGCTCAGCCAAACATTACTTTGTTATATAATTCTCTATCAATTTTATCAAAATTCTGCACTAATTCAGCCTGGATTTCAATTTCATCGCCAGTGCCCCAGACTCTTCCAATCGCCCTTACTGTTTGTCCTTCTTTCAGCTTTTCCAGATCCTGCATCTCAGACAATAAAACAAGAACAGAAGCCTGCCCGTCATCAATAATCAAGGAGCCTATATCTGAATTTTTTGACACAATTGTTCCAAGGACGCAGACGCGGCCCATATCCCCGCGCAAATCAGATATCTTTACAGGCACAGCTGGAGCTCGCCTCAGGATTTTCTTCTCTCCAATTTCTGCAGGTTCGTTATTTTCCATTTTTGTTTTGGTATTTGCCTTGTTTGTAATCTTCCACAAATTTGTAAATGTCTTTTGGGTCTGTAAAAGTCTTTGGTGAGCCGTCAGGTAAAGTTACGTTAGCTTCTATCCCGCTGCTGCCAAGACCTGTAACAGGAATTGAGGTAACTTCAAATCCTGTGCTTCTAAGCAACGTTAAAATTTCAGCTAGTTCAGGGCGCATAGAATCTATACAACATCGCACCTTTAGCTTTGATCCAGACATAGCAAATTAAAACAAAATGGGAAATTTAAATAATTATTGTAAGTTCAGCATACAGTTTTCTTGCTAACCTGCAGACTTTCTCCAGGTATGCCTGCATTTTGTGCATCTGAAGAATTCTGTATCCGGAACATCCTCTCCCCCTACTGAAGCAGCCACCTGCTGCACCCACCAGTATGCTTTCTTG
>CAYGXR010000080.1:0-4543 GCA_964354095.1 Candidatus Woesearchaeota archaeon | reverse complement strand
TTAAACAAGGCGCAGGTTACATTCATATTAGCGCCAAGAATCGAAAATAAATAAATGGCTACTAAAACTGAAAATGAATCCTATTCTAAAAAAGATCTTGTTAGAGTAATTACTTCTTTAAAACATGAAAACGTAATGGGGCATACAGGAAATGTAACATGGATAAAATGGGATAAAGTGAATGACTTAGAGAAAAAAGTGTTGGATGTTTTAGCAAAAACAGACGTTTCTTGTTCAAAACTGGAAATTTTGCTATATGCGTTATGTGAAACTTTGCAGAAAAGTGGAACAAGAGAGTCAGTTTCAGATTATTGGGTTTCTATTGCCGTAGTCAATAGTGTGTTTGTAGATTATGTGAGAGCATATTATCCGTCCAAAGCAGAATTCTTGACAGCCCCGCTAAATGAAGCCAGGGGGCCAATCTGTAGCAGTGGGGGAAAGTCCTTTGATGCGTTTTTCCACTCACCAGAATATGCCATTATGCACAAATTATTCAAAAATATGAGCGAAAACCTAAAGATGCAGGCAAGAGAATATGTTAAAAGATTTGGTAGTTTGTCGCAAAGTGAAAGCATACCTCTTTTGTATCGAAATTTCGCCGATAGCATATCATATATTTGGGATAAGCGCATAACTGCAAATGCATTATTTGATTGGCTAGAACAAGATTCAGCAACTCCTTAAGCTGAAAATAAATAAATTGTATGCTATAACAGAACAAAACTTATAAAGCTAATACCTGTGAGAAGTGATAAATGGATATACACGAAGCCCCAAAGGAAATTATAAAACATACTGAATCTAAGGCAACAATTACGATCAAAAAAGACCACTTTCTTATCGGCCTGGCAATAGCCCTGCTTATAATTGGATTTGCAGCAGGCTATTTCTATCACGGTTTCACGGGAGGAGGCACACTCAACCCAACGCAAAACCCTACACAGAATCCAACTGCAAATGAGACCGCAAGGGTTTTTGTTTCAGCAGGCAGCAATGCACTTCTTGGAAAGTCAGACGCAAAAGTAACAATAATAGAATTTAGTGATTATCAATGCCCATACTGTGCGCGGGCTGCACTGCAAGTAGAGACGCAGATAAAGACAGATTATGTTGACACAGGAAAAGTAAAATTTGCATTTAGAAATTTCCCGCTTGGATTCCATCCTAATGCAATGCCTGCGGCAATAGCTGCAGAATGCGCAAGCGAGCAGGGCAAGTACTGGGAATTCCATGATGCATTGTTTGCAAACCAGTCCAGCTGGTCGCAATTGAATGATTCTTCAACTGCATTCAAAGACCTTGCAACAAAACTGAATCTTGACATGAGCAAGTGGAACAGCTGCCTGAACGATACAAAAATAGCTGATGAAATTAACAAGGATGCTTCAGATGGAACAACTGCAGGCGTGCAGGGAACACCTACTTACTTTATCGGCAATGATAAAGATGGTTATGTGATGCTAGTTGGTGCACAGCCATATGATGCTTTCAAGCAGGCAATTGATGCCGAATTAGCGAAGTAAGACCGACGCACAAGCCCGCATGCAGTTTTGCTTTACAGATGCTGAGAGATACAAGCTGAACGAAGTTCAGCTGTACAGCGGAATCGTATTCCGCTTGTAACTTTTTGTTTAAAATTTCTCAAAATCTTTAATCGCGGAAAAGCTTTATATATGTCAACTGTGTCTGATTTTCAGTTTAAATTGGAGGTGCTCAAATGGCTGTTAAGTACTACGTCTTGGCGCAAGGTGGTCGCGACACAAACCACGTTTTTACAGGGGCTTCGCCCAGAAGAGCTGCATTAAAAGCCGCAACAAGAGGCTTTACAGATATTAAATTGCGAGAAAGAGGAACAGACAGGTTGCACATATTCAAGGGTGCAAGGAAAAGAGTTGCAGCTCCGGAAAACAGGCCTGATTGGTTGCCGTCACAAATCTGGCGCCCTGTTGTGAAAAAGACGAAGCTCGAACACTTGAAGAAGAAACGATAATTCCTTATTGTTTCGTCATGACAGAACTTTTAATATAGCAATAGGCATTTTGCCCTATGACAAATCTGAGGCTTTTCGGCAAGGCAAAGCAGCTAAGTGGCGTGTTCAAAGCATCAATTATTTCTTTAGTTGCGATTCTCGCATTTGCAATTTATGACTTCATACTTCCTATTTTTACAGAAGAGCGGGCAGGAAGTTTTGCCATCGTTGGAATTATAGTGTCATTAGTTTATGTTGCTTCTTTGCTCTCAGAAATTCCAGTCGGCCTGGCTGTAGATAAATATGGCAGGGTAAAAATTCTTGCAATTGCCACAACAGCAATGGGTATCTTAGGGTTAACTTACTTTTTTACTGAGAATATAGTTTTGCTAGCATTTCTTTCCTTGGTTTTTGGTACTGTCGCAGTAGCCTTTTGGATACCATCTACTGTCCTAGTAAGAGATTATTCTCCAAGACAGAAGTTAAGCCAGGCAGAAGGCATCTATATGACTATAACGCAGCTGGGCTGGATTTTTGGGCCAATAATTGCGGGAATTATTGCAACAATATATTCTGACAAACATAATTTTCTGCTAGTTGGAGCTTTTATGCTTTTGACTATGCTCTTAAGTCTTGTAATTTTTAGAAATATCAGGATAAATAAATCAACTGCAGAGGGCAGGCACAAACATAAACCTAAAATTACTTTGCTGGCAACAATCTTTAAGGAATACATCAGCGTGCACAAGCACGCCCTACCTCTATACATTTTAACTCTCGCAGCATATATTTGGATAGCAATTGAATGGGCATTTGTTCCTCTCGCAGGCCTGGAGCATTTTGCACTGTCGGAAACCGGCGTTGGCTTGATTTTAGGGGCAATGATGGCTGTGGAAGGCCTTTTGTATTATTCTTCGGGCTTTGTAATGGACAAGATAGGCAAGAAATATATCATAACAGCTGGTTTCCTAATTCTCTTTAGTTCTGCATACTTTATGTTTCTGGCAACAAGCCCCGCAATTTTCATAATAACTGCGCTTCTTGCTGCGGCAGCAGTTTCATGGATTCTTCCAGGCACAGAAGCTTTGCTTACAGAGATTGTTCCTGCTAATCTTTATGGCGAAATGTCTGGAGTATTTGACACGTCTAAAGATTTTGGTATGATTACTGGGCCTCTTATAGGAGGTCTGCTGGCTACATATTTGATAAATCCATTAGCACCATTTATGCTCGTAACAATTGTTGCAGGAATTGCAGCATTAATTGCTGGCTGGGCCTTCTGGCCAGAAAAATCAAAAGGAAAAAAACATGGCTGATGGAAAAAAAGTTTATGTTCTCGGCGATTGCAGATACCTGAAGCCAGGTTATTTTGAAGTAATTGATGCTGAATTGAAAGGATTGCAGGTCAGCCCCCGCTTTGATGATGCGATAAATGCACATGCGGTTTTGATATGTATGGATCGTGCGAAAAGAGCAGGAATAGCTGTGCCAGATTATTATATTACAACTAAAAATATCAGAAAACTTCCTGCTCTGGTTTATGCAATGAATCCTTATACCTGTGATAGAAAAATTGTTACAAAAAAGAATAAAATTAAAGCTATGCGAACTTTGACCAGAAATTACATGTATCCTGTCTGTGTCCAGAAAATTGATGGCCCGCTCAAGGAAATTATAGGAGTTTGTGGCCTGACAACTGCGCGTAAATATCAAAAACTTGTAAAAAAGATCTGGCAAATCTTTAATGTCCCTTTAGTTAAATTAATTATTATGGGTGGAAAAAAGATTAAACTGAGTGCAATAGACCCTATTGAAATTTTTGAGCTCGGCAAGGATGAATTAAAACTGCTTAAAAAAATTAAAGGAGCGGATTTATGGGAAATATAGGTTGTTTCATAGAGCAACGCAATCTGAAAGATTCTGCAGAGCACGGGGCATTAATCAAATTCAAGGAGGCTGCTGCAGAGCGAGGGCATAAGTTTGAGCTGTTTTCAAAACAAGATATGCTAAAAGTGCCAAAATATGACGCTGTTTTCATCCGCGCGATTACTTTTCCCTTAAATCCCTCATACCTAGTTGCCTGCATGGCTGAAAACCATGGAATAAAAGTTATAGATGACTCGCGTTCCATGTTAATTTGTGATAATAAAATTCATATGTACCAACAGATGATGCAAAACAAAGTTCCAATAGCCAGAACAGAATTTCTGGAAAAAGCAGACCTGAATATTGCAAATGCACGCAAATTATTCAAAGAATTAGGGTCTACACTTGTACTGAAAGCCCCAGATTCCTGCTTTTCCAAGCACGTGGATAAGGTTGAATCAGTCCAGCAATTTATGAATCTGGCTAAAAAGTATTTCCGAATCGCAGAAGAAATTGTAGTTCAGGAATATACGCCTACAAACTTTGACTGGCGTGTCACTACGCTTAGCGGGAAAGTGCTTTTTGTCTGCAAATATATGATGCCTCCCAAATACTGGAAAATCCGCAAAGTCTCAGGGACTAAAATCATCTGGTGCAAAATACAGACTATTGACCGCAGGATTGCAAACAAGCATTTACTGGATATGG
>CAYGXR010000079.1:0-2847 GCA_964354095.1 Candidatus Woesearchaeota archaeon | reverse complement strand
GAAATTAAAATTGGGATGTATAAAATGCAAATGCCTTATGAAATCAGGATTATCATACCTAAGGAAGATATAGCACATTTGTTCAAAGGCGCAGCCAATGGAATAATGACAAACCAATCCAGAACAAATCCCGCTTATTTGGCGTATATGATGTGGGAATACGATCAAATCAAGGCAGGCAAATCAGCAGAAAAAATTAGGGAAGAGGGCCACAAGTACGATAGATACTAGTTACTGGCAATAATCAGGAGCCTGCTCAGCTGCCTTCAGCTTTACAATTTTAATGTGATTTGTCTGATGAACTGTTTCTATCTTATCAGTAAGATGATTCTGCAAATAATAAGAAACAGTGGATTTCTTTAGATTAGTAATCCTGGAAATCTCTCGAATCCATAATCCCTGAGGATGTGTCTGAAGGGCATACAAAATAAGTTCTAGTTTAAGCTGATGTGGGCCTGGCCTGCGGCTCATTTGGTTTTCCTCGCTATTATGAATAATTTGCACAACTGAATATCTTCTGGGAGAGGGTTCCGGCCAGCAGTATAAATTATTTGAAAACCTATGGCTTTTAGCAGCTTAGAGATTTCATCTAAAGTATAACGATTTATAAAGATGTTTTCTCTGGCAAGCTCCCAATAAATCTCACCTTCGCCAGTTCCTTCTTGCAAGGCCAAAAATAGATAACCTTTTGGTTTGAGAATTTTGTTAATCGTTTCAAGCATTTTGGGGACTTCTTTCTTTTTGAGATGTACGAGGGATTGGAAAGCAAAAATACCATCAAAGCTCTTCGCAGGGTAACCAAGTTTGCGCATATCTAGAACTCTAAATTTTGCTCTTGGCACTTTTTGTTTGGCAATTTTAATCATCTCTGGAGAAATATCAATGCCTTCGTAATCAAAGCCGGAATCTATGAAGAAGTCTGCGCCGTCGCCCACCCCGCAACCAATATCTAAAACCTTTGCACCTTTAGGCAATAACTTAGCAAACTTATCAACATGAATGTCATCTGGATGCTCAGCGCCAAAATAAGTTTTAGCATACTTTCTAGCTATTTCCTTGTAAACTTTGCGAATGTCGTAGCATGGCCTCCTCGACATGAATATAACCTCCCCAAACTGGTTAGTAATTCTGGACAATCGGGCAATATAAAGCTTTCTTACCCGGATTGAATATTGAAAACATTAGGTTCCTAAAGAATTCAAACTTAGCTTAAGCTAAGTTTGCTGAGGTTATGGTAATTCTGGACAATTGGCTAATATAGCTCATCAATCGCGATGTATCAGGTTTTTATAGTCCAAAGTTTCGCCGCATCTAATACACTTATACTCCATGTCTTCATTACCAGCTCGGCCGCCCATGTCCTCCACAGAATGCTTGTGCTCTATCCGTCCTTTAATATAGCCACCGCAAGTTTTGCACTCGTAAAATGTGTCTTCAACGAAGTGTCCGGACCAGCCGCCATAAAATCCCCTGCGCAGCTCGAATATAATATTCATAAGCGTGGCGTCTTCGCCAACTTTGGCGCGCCACTTTTTAATCTCTTCAATAGTTTTTTGGCTTGCGTAAATCAAAACAGGGATTCCATCTCTTGCTTCTCCTAATTTTACGCTTGTCTTGACCTTCAATATGCCGCTGTTAAGCTCGCCCACTTTGCCGGCTATCTCCTCACTCGACCTTTTGCCTGTAAGGAAAGTAGTTCTCCATGTAGCTTCAGGCTTGAACTTGTCGTCCAAGGCTTGCTCTGTAAAAATGGGTATATTTTCGTCAGGAACAACAACTGTTTTGTATCCCATCTGCCACGTAACAGCAGGCAGGCATAAAAGTATTATTGTAGTTTAGAAAACAATTGGCTAAATTTATTATATAAAATCTCGTGTCAGGCACTTATCGCAAACTTCCCTGAACCTGCATGGCCTGCACTTCTGAGGCTTTTTTGTAGGGACTGCAGCCCTGTTGCCCTTGAGAATGTCCAAAAGCCTCATCACTGTATTGTATGTGCTATTCCTTGCTGCTTCTGTAAAGGATTCCTGCCATACAAAATCCTGCGTATCCCTGTCCCGCACAGCGCCATACAAGGGCCTGTCCGGTTTGCGCTGGTCGGAGTAAGCCCAGCAATAGCCCCAGACCTGCTTTATGTCTGCAGGCCACGCCCTCCCCTTTGTGGGCTTGTCATCAATGATTGTAATCTGTACTGGGTCTAATTGTATCTCGTCTATGTTGCCTTTCAAATAATCATTTTCAACATCAACCCCGCGCATGACTAGAGTAACCCTCCGTTCGGCTGACTGGACAAGGGCCTCTTCCAGACTCATCACTTCAGTTACTTTTGCCGCATGCTCAGCGTCCAGCTTTGCATGCCCCATAGAACCAGTCTCCATCGCAGCACTTCTGCCGGCAGAAATTCCCTTGACATGCTCCAGAAAGATCTGATACTCGCAGTAATCCTGCGTATGAAGCCAGCTTATTGGAATCTTATACTTTCCTGCTATAATATCATCAGCGTATGTCATGCAATTAAGTTAAGGCAAAGAGATTTAAATTATCCTCATCATTACTAATCATGGCCAAGCTTAAGATCAATTACACCAAGCTTTTGGTTTCTATTGCTGTATGCCAGCTGGCTGGCATAATCGGCTCTGTTACAACCTTAGGCTCAATTACAACCTGGTACACTACACTCAACAAGCCCAGCTTTGCCCCTCCGAACTGGCTTTTCGGCCCGGTCTGGATTACTTTGTATTTGCTGATGGGCATTTCTCTTTATCTTATCTGGAGCAAGGGTCTTCAGAAAAAAGAAGTCAAGATAGGAATAGCATTATTTGCCATCCAGCTTTTCCTTAATGCTAT
>CAYGXR010000078.1:0-2497 GCA_964354095.1 Candidatus Woesearchaeota archaeon | reverse complement strand
TAATCTGAGTATGTTGTGCAGGTAAATCTGTCCCAATCTGAAATAAAGCCGAATTTTTTCCAGGTTTCAATGTAATTTTTGTTGAAATAATCAACAACCTTTAGCGGATTTGTCATGTGCTTGATTTCATCTTCTGTTGCGCCGTTTCTGCGCAGATAAGCCAGCCATTCAGAATCCTTTTTCTGCACCCTGGATGCAAAAGCAATTGCAATATTTCCAGATGCGTGAACGCCAACTGGAAATAAAACGTTAAAGCCAGCCATTCTTTTGTATCTTGCAAAAATATCTGTGTAAGTAAATCCCTTCATGTGGCCTATGTGCTGATATCCTGAAACTCCAGGATATGCAAAGATTATGAAGAATTTTGGCTTTTTCTTGTCAGCTTTTGCAGAGCCTAGTCTAGCATCGGCCCAGGCAGCCTGCCATTTGGCCTCAATCTTGGGAAAATCAATAGCCATTATCTTTTAGCTCCTACGTAGTATTTTGCTGGCCATTCGCCTCGGACCAGGTATACCCCTGCTTTTAGCTTTTTAAAAAATTTGTTTGGCGGTTCGTAGTAGTAACCAATTAACGCCAGAGTCGCGCCTTTGTTCATGTGGGCCGCAACTCTTTTCCAAAGTTTAGGCATCTCATCCTCTTCGAAATAGGCGTCCTCCGCAAATGAATAAACACTTACAATTAAATCAAACTTCTTCTGCAGATTTAATTTTCTGGTATCTGCCTTGACAAATCTGCAGTTTCTAAGAGAAGGTTTTTTCTTAGCCTTAGCTAACATTCCAGAAGAAAAATCAGTTAAAGTAATGTTTTTGTAACCCGCTTTAACCATTACACCCGACGCTATTCCCGTGCCTGCCCCCAAGTCAAGAATTTGGGCATCTTTTTTCATTTTAATTTTTTTAATCAGGTATTTAATTGCATCAGTGTTATTAGGTATAATATATTTATCATAGATTTTTGAAAACTGGTCATAAAATTTTTTCAACTCTGTTCTTGTTGAATCAACTGGCAGAAATATATTATATTTAGAACTTATCCAAAAACCGTATCGTTCCCTTTTTCCGTTTATTCTCATAACAATAAATCCCGTATTTTTAGGTAAGCCATTTACTTCTATCCACGCAGGTCTTTTTTTACTAGTCTTGTCGTAATTAACTCTGAGATTGTGAAAATTCTTGCGTTTTACAAAAGCACGCAGAATTTTTATATCGAATCTGGCCATACTAAAACAAAGCCATAGCTATATTTATATATATTATTACACCACACTTAAGTTATGCCCCTGTAGCTCCGACCTATTTATTAATCATAAATTGATTAATTTAGGGATGCCAGACTTTAAAATAACGCCTGAAATTGCAGAGCTCGCAGGCGCATTTGCTGCCGACGGTTGTTTGCAGAAAAACTACCTTTGTATGTGGGGGAATATAACCGAGGATAGAGAGTATTATGATTCGGTTTTAGTTCCTATGTACGAAAAATGTTTTAATATTAAGCTAAAACCACATGAGAAAAAGAGCAATTCAGTTTATGGATTTTATTTGTGCAAAAGGGACATTGTAAAATTTTTTAATGAAATTTTAGGTTTTCCAATAGGAAGTAAAACATATATCGTAAGAGTTCCAAAAATAATTCGCAATTCTAATTCTAAAGAAATTCTATCTAGTTTTGTAAGAGGTTTTACAGATTGTGATGGATGTTTAAATTTTCATAAAAGATATGCTAAGGGATACAAGGAATTTTCTAGAAAGTATAATACTTACCCGCGAATAACTTTAGATTCGGTATCTGAAGATTTGATAAACGATATTGCCAAATTAGTTGAGAATATTGGTGTAAATTGTAATATTAGTAAAACAAAAGCCAAACTTTCAAACGAAAAAGATAAACATCGTATTTGGATTAGAGGAAAAGCAAGAGTAGGAAAATGGTTAGAACTTATAGGTTTTAAAAATCCAGTTCATCTTTCGAAAGTTTTGATTTGGCAAAAATTCGGATTTGTTCCAACTAAAATTAATTTACAAGAGCGATATAAGCTTTTAAAAGGATAAACAGCACAAAATATCATGCCCGAGTAGCTCAGCTTGGATAGAGCACCTGACAGCTAGAAATGCTGGGTGAACCTTCTAAGCAGGGGGTCCGGAGAATCCCTAAAGATACCTTTGGGATACGGAATTCAAATCTTCGCTCGGGCGCTTAAACTTTGGCTGATTTATTTGGCAATAAATTTTGTTTTAGCTTTTGCAGGCCGTTATAGAAAGCTGCCTTGCCTTCGTAATATTTGCCTGCTGTATACATTATTATCCCCGATGCAGCACCAATAAGCAAGTCATTCCATATCAAGCCGCCGTCAATGTTATAATTATTATTTACAAGCAGAAAAGTTGCAACAATTCCCCCTTGCGCTAAAGAATATGTTATCAATCCTATTTTGGTAAGCTTTGGTTTGATTCTGCTCCAATATCTTTGCGGGTTTGCTTCCAACTTTTGGAGCTGTTCA
>CAYGXR010000077.1:0-1753 GCA_964354095.1 Candidatus Woesearchaeota archaeon | reverse complement strand
TCCAACAAGGAAGATGAAAATAAAAGCAATAATCCTTGCAAACCACCACCAAAACTGCGCGAAATTAGAATAATTTGCAAAGTATTGCAAATCTGTAATGAAATTAGATACCAGCATCATTAGCAAAGCAGTTCCTCGGGTAAAATCAATCTCCCAGAAGCGCTCCATCGGCTTCAAAAACCCGGGATTTTGTCGTATGGCTGCAGCCATACAACGTAAGGGAGCGAAACAATTTAAAAACCATGCATTTAGCCTCTAGATATGAAACTTCTATCACAGGAAGCTATGCCGAAGGAAGCACTTAGAGAGCTGGCATTATCTCTGTTAAAACTGAAAAATTCCAACCGCGATAAAATTGAACTTGTGAAATTGGAATGGTCTGCTAAATACCGTTCCAAGATTCCTCTGAATTCTTCGTTGTTAGACTCAGTTTCAGGAGCTGAAAGAGAAAAGCTATCTGCAATGTTAAGAACAAAACCCACAAGGACATTATCGGGAGTTTCAACAATTGCTATCATGACAGCACCAATGGGCTGTCCTGGCAAATGCATCTACTGCCCCTCATCAAAAATTGCTGCTAAATCATACACAGGCTTTGAACCGTCTGCAATGCGCGCACAGCGAAACAATTGGGATTCTTACAAGATTGTGAAAAACCGCTTGGAGCAATTGCAAGCAGTTGGCCACAGCACTGCAAAGAATGAAGTCATAATACAAGGAGGAACTTTTACCTGGCTTCCTTGGGAATACCAGAAGAATTTCATCAAAAGAGCTTTTGATGCGTTTAATGGTGTTAACTCCCAGAGTCTGGAAAAAGCTCACGAGCTCAATGAGGTTTCCCAAAATCGCGTAGTCTCTCTAATCATAGAAACAAGACCTGACTTTTGCAATAAAAAAGAAATAGAAAGAATGCTTCAGCTTGGGGCAACTCGTGTTGAACTGGGCTTGCAGTCTGTTTATGATAATGTTCTCAAAGAGATTAACAGAGGCCATGATTTGGCAGAAGCTAAAAGAGCGATTAGAGAGCTGAAAGATGCCGGCTTTAAGGTTGACTTGCATGTTATGCTTGGACTTCCTGGTGTGACAAAGAAAAAAGATGTTGAAATGTTCAGAATTCTTTTTGAAGATGCCGACTTGCGGCCAGATGGATTGAAAATTTATCCAACCGCAGTTTTGCCAGATACAAAACTGTTTGATATGTGGAAATCTAATGAATACAAGCCGATAAATGAGAAATACATCATTGATGTTCTGGCAGAAGCAAAAGCAAAATACATTCCTCCTTACACAAGGATAAAGAGAATAATGAGGGATATTCCTGGAAATCTGATTTCAGCAGGCTATGAAAGATTAAATCTCCGGGAATTTGTGCAAGAGCAATTGCACAAGCAAGGATTAGCCTGCAGATGCATTCGCTGCAGGGAAATTGGACAGAAATACAAGAATGAAGGCAGACTGCCAAAGGAAATTAAGCTCAAGGTTATTGAATATGATGCCTCTGCTGGAAAGGAATTTTTTATTTCCTACGAGGATTCCAAACAAGATATTCTTTTAGGTTTTGCAAGACTGCGAATTACAGACAACAAGGCACTTCTCAGAGAACTCCATGTTTACGGAGAAGTTATGCCCTTGCAACCAATGAAGATAACAAAAGTCGCAGTTCAACACCAAGGCCTCGGCAAAAAGCTGCTGCAAGAAGCTGAGAGATTAACCAAAAGAGCAGGCATAAAGGAGCTTTTGGTTTTATCAGGAG
>CAYGXR010000076.1:0-2226 GCA_964354095.1 Candidatus Woesearchaeota archaeon | reverse complement strand
GAAATGGCTGCAGGATAAATTCAATGTAGAATTATGGTTCCAGTTTACCGACGATGAAAAATTCCTGTTTAGAAAAAATCAAAACTGCAACTTAGATGAATTTACAAATTGGGCGTATGAAAATGCCCTGGATGTTATTGCACTGGGGTTCGACCCCAAGAAAACGCATTTTATCATAGACACTTTGCCGAAACACGCAGGATTGCAGTATAGGGAAGCTATAAAAATCGCGGACAGGATAACTGCTTCAACAGCCAAGGCTTCATTTGGCTTTACAGATTCATTTAGCATAGGCCAGTTTTTCTTCACATCAATACAAGCAGTTCCTGCAATTTTGCCTTCTGTTCTAAAAAAGAAAAATATCCCTTGTTTAATTCCTTTAGCAGTTGACCAGGACCCGCATTTCCGCGTGGCGAGAGATGTATTTCCAAAGCTGGGATTTTACAAGCCGGCAATAATCCATGCAAAGTTCATGACTGGCTTATTGGCTGATGGAAAAATGTCTGCTTCAATTCCTCATAGCACAATCTATACAACTGATACGCCTGCAGAAGTTAAGGAGAAAATAATCAAGCATGCCTTCTCAGGTGGCCGCGGAAGTCTTGCAGAGCACAGGAAATATGGCGGGAATCCAGATATTGATGTCTGCTATCAATGGCTGCAGGCATTCTTTGAGCCAGATGACAAGAAACTGCAGAAGATTTACAAGGATTACAAGTCTGGAAAGATGCTGACATCTGAATTAAAGAATTACGCGATTGAAAAAATAAACACTTTCCTGAAAGAGCACCAGAAGAAAAGAGAATTAGCAAAAAAGCAATTGAGCAAGTTTATTTATTGACGCTGCTAAAACGCCTGGGAATTCCTTAATGTCACACAGCCTTAACTTGCAAGGAATTGGGCTTAGCCGACCTTGAGAGATTACCCTTAAACGAAATCAGAAAGGCCTTTCTGAAATGCTGGAGCTTTTTCCATTCTTTTCAGGGCAATATCGATTCTATCTTCAGAAAATTCATGCCTGTCAACTAAAATTTCTTTTATTTTCTTTGCATTTGGAGTTTTCCACTCCAAATCATAATCTTTTGCAACCAGCGGTTTTAAGAAAAGCTGTTTCAAATGCTCTGCATTCGGTATTTTGCCTGTATAATCTGAAAATTTCTTCTCCCTGACAACTTTTAATGCTGTTTTAGGCCCAATACCAGAAACTCCGCCAGGATTGTAATCTGTTCCAGCTAGCAAGCCAAGTTCCACAAGCTGCTTGATATCTATGCTTAGAAAATTGAGGCATTCTGCCAAGTCTATAATTTCAATGTCAACATCAACAGTTTTTGCATTGACTTTTCTTTTTCCTGTGATTGTCAAATTTCTTACTAGGCGGGGGGCTGCAAACAACAAAGCATCATAGTCCTGCGATGCGACTGCCCAGACATCGCCTTTGCTGCACATATATGCGGCTTGTGCTTCTCCTTCGGCGAATGCCTGCACCCAAGGCAAGCCCATTGCCGATAACAGTTCTTTGGATTCGCGCACCATGTCTTTTGTCAATCTGGAAGTTTGCTGTGCAAATTTTCTTGCTTCTTCAAGCTGGCCTGCAGCAAGGGCTTTTGCGTATTCTGCTCTTGCTCCTTCCCTTATTGCCTCTCTTGCTATTTGTGTCCCGACTTTTTCTTCTGGAGCCTGGCCGTCAAAAACAAAAACAGGCTTGATTCCTGCCTCGAGCAGATTTATTGTCCTGTAAAACAATCCAGACAGATGTGATGTAACATTTCCTTTTGAATCCATTAACAAGGCACCATCAGGCTGCCTGATTGTTGACAGAAATTGGAAGAGAATGTTATAAGTATCAACGGCAAGCTTCTTGCCGTTTAGGTCTTCAAGTTCTATCTTGTGCTTTATCAACAACTCGCGAAGATTAACGCCCATTTCAAAATCTCTTATAGGCAGAGTTTTTTAAATACTGTCTATCACTTCAGCCTGGGATTTCTGTAAGTTTTGGAGCCTAGCTCTTGAGGGTGCTCTTCATCTGACTTGAGATTTGGCAGGTACTGGAGACACAGAATTGTATAATCCGCATCATTGGGTTCTGGGTCAAGCTGTTTTACCCTCTTCTCTACAAGTTCTAATACAGAGTGAAGGTGGCTATTTGTAGGACGCGCGAGCGCCTCGAAGCCTTTGAGCATCATTAATAAAACAGAGCAATCTGGTGCATCCATTATTCGTTCCTCA
>CAYGXR010000075.1:0-2225 GCA_964354095.1 Candidatus Woesearchaeota archaeon | reverse complement strand
TCTTGTTTTATAGAAAAATATGCTCTATTTTTCTATTCCTTGAATTCACTATGAATTCAAGTTATGCTATCTAAACAGTGTAATCTTTGATCAAACTCTTTAATTTAAGCTAATTTGAAGCTAAAATAGCTTCAAAACTTGCGTATAAGATACACTAAACGCAAGCTATATATTTGCGTATAAAACTATTAACTCATGGCCACACTTCTGGAGAAAGTTGCTGTCGAGTTAAAGCTCCGCGGTTTCAGCCCCAGAACCGTCAAGACATATAACTTCTTTCTGCAAAAGTTCATCGAGTTCGCAAACAAACAACCGGAAGAGCTGACCAGTGATGATGCCCGGGGTTTCCTGGCACATTTGGTTGATGATGCTAACCCCCACAAGGTTGCTATCAGGAGCATGACCCTGGCCAAATCTGCCATAAAGTTCCTTTTCGAGGAAGTTCTCAAGAAAGTAGTAGATTTGCCCAAAAACATCAAAGTTCCCAAGAGAGTGCCAACTGCCTTATCCAAAGACGAGATTTCTGCATTGCTAGCTGCTGCAGACAATCCAAAACACAAGCTTTTGCTGGAATTAATGTATTCTGCAGGTCTTAGGGTTAGTGAAGCAGTAAACTTGAAAGTGAGGGATCTAGAATTAAGTGAAGGCATGGCCTGGGTAAGATCTGGAAAAGGCTCAAAAGACAGATTCTTCAACATTGCTGAGAAACTCAAGCCGGAATTGGAAAAATTAACACAAGGCGCAGCTGCAAATGATTATATTTTCAAAGGAAACAATGGGGCCCTAAAGCCAAGAGCTATACAAATGGCAATGCAAAAAATCGCTGAAAAAGCTGGAATTAAAAAAGAAATCTCGCCACATACATTAAGGCATAGTTTTGCAACGCATCTTTTAGAAGCAGGAGTTGATGTAAGAAAAATTCAAGAGCTGCTCGGGCATGCAGACCTATCAACAACACAGATTTATACAAAAGTATCATCCGCAGAGCTGAAGAAAATCAAAAGTCCTCTTGATGCGCTTTAGAGTTTTAGCAAAAGCAAAATTGGATTTACTGTCAGCAGCAAATTAAGGATGAGCCATATTACTGCAATTTTAATTTTATTTTTAAAAAATCCTATTGCAGAGTATGTTGCAACAAGTACGCCGCCAAAGATAAATGCCAAGGACCAAACTATTGGCGATTGAAGCGGATTTGTTGCCAGACCAATCGCAAATAGAATTAAGCCCAGGCTCGCAATAATGCCCCAAGGATCTGCCTTGTAACTTTGTTTTTTAATTAAATAATAAATACCGATTGCTGCAGAGCCAAGCATAATTCCATACCTGAAAGTAGGCGCCAAGCTAATAAACGCGAGAATCGCCCCAATTGTTGCAACGGCTTGCAAAATCGTGAATATTTTTTGTTTGTTGAAGTATGCAACTACGCCGAGGACAGAAGCGCCTATTACAAACAGGATTTTTTGTAGAAAAGAACCTCCCTCCACAAAAGTCCCCATAACTAAAAGAATCATGGCAATTAAGCCTACTAATAGTATTGATTTTTGCCCGCCCATTTTCGTAAGTTTGATAAGTTGTCGATAAGTTCTAGACGAATCTTATTACGCCAATTAGCGCTTCTTCGAGTTCTTTCTGATTTTTTGCGTAATATGCGCTAGTGTCCTCTAACCTATGACGATATTTCTTTAACTCATTTAGTATGAATGGCTGTAATTTTCGTCTGTTATACATCAAAAGAATTCTTCCTGAAGATGGGTTTTCCAGCATGCCATCGCCAGTTTCTCTACCTCTATTTATGAATAAGCACAAGTTTGTGTTGTTTTTAATTGTTTTAAGCACAGACTTAGGAATGTTGCGCATTTCAACGGTATTGGAGTCTGCATCTTCAAATAAAATATCCTCAACGTTATAGCCCGCATTTTCTAATCTTTTGAAAAGATTTTCATCCTTGAAAGCTTTAGCTGCATAAACTATGCTTATTAGCTTTTGACTTCGCTCCTCTTCCATGTCGAGACTAAGCTCAGTAAACTATTTAATTACTTCGTTCCCTGATTAACTTAATGGAAATTCTAAGCCTGGTAATTACGGCAATCTGGTTTATTCTGCCAGCTTATTTTGCAAATGCCACGCCAGTCATATTCGGAAAAATCTTCAAGGGCAGATTCCCGATTGATTTTAACAAAAAATTTACAGATAAGCAGCCGATTCTCGGACCTGGAAAAACCTGG
>CAYGXR010000074.1:0-2519 GCA_964354095.1 Candidatus Woesearchaeota archaeon | reverse complement strand
CAGGATTATGTTTTTGCAAATCTTTTTCGTATTTATCTAAATCAAGGACATTGTCTTTAATCGTAAATATTTGTTTAGGGGAAGCTGGCTTGAGGAATTTGCCTATGTTTACAGAAGCTAAGTTTTTTCCTGCAACAATGACTAGTTTCATAATGTTTCATTAAGAAATTGAAATATAAGTGTTATCTCTTAGAGTTTGCAGGCATTCATAGAAAGCTTTGGGCTGACTAATGTTAAGAGATTACAATTAGGCAGGAGCCGCTTCAGCAGTCTTTGCTGGTTCCTTTGGCTTCTCAATCACATTAAAGTGCTTCATCAAGTCAATCTCACCGTGCTTTGTGATTTTGCAGTTTATCTGAACAGTATCGGGAGCTATTGTGTTTCCCCTGACTAGCTTTCTGACTCTGAGGCCTTTGAATTTCTTGGGCCCTTTAAAGCCAACATCCCCCTTTTCCAAGATAAGCCTTCGTTTTCCCTGGCCTTCCAAATCAAGATTCATGGGGAAGCCTGCCTTGTCGCTTCCGCCTGTGATTGTGAATTCAAATCCGGGCAGATTAATCAATTCGCCCCTGAAAGTTTCTCCTATCTTTTTTCCCAGCAACTGGTCTGCATCAGGGCTTTTCAGCTCTGACTTGAATGCCCTTTTGGTTTTTGAATCCCCGATTACTATTTTGAATTCTACCATTTTATTTACCTTGATGCAGCAGACTGCCTCTCCAGGTCTGTCTTCTTGCTCATTGCATTTGCCTTTGGATCTCCAGCTGCTGTTGCGATTAGTTCATCTGCAAGTGTATCCTGCATATGCTTCTTTCCTTTTAGTGATGCTAGGAATGCGCCCTGCACAATCCACCTCAAGCATAAATCAATCCTTCTCTGTGGCGCAAGGTCTGCTGCCTTTGGATAACGAACACCACCATATTCAATTGTTGCAATGCCTTCACGGGGCGCACAGGCTTCAATTGCCCGGACCAAGACCTCAACAGGATTCCTGCCTGTCTTTTTTTCTATTTCGCTGAATGCGTTGAACAAAATCTTGAAGTGAGTTGAACTTTTTCCTGTGTTGACATTGGAAGTCCAATAGTGTTTCTTTCCCTTGTGGCCTGCTACCATGAGTTTTGTTGCCAGCCTTTCGATTATGGATTTTTTGGATTTCCAGAACTGCTTCTTTATAGCGCGGCCAGCGGAGTAAGGTATCTGGACAGGCGTTATGTTAATGTAAGGCTTCAAGCCAGCATCTTTTATTTCAACAGTAATTGGCCACCTGCCAAATAATTTCATATTGGCGCGGAAATCAGGAAGGGGCTTTTCTATCTTTTCTTCAGTTTTCTTTTCAGCTTTGGGCTTTCGAACACGTTTGATTTTAGGCTTAGGGGCTATCTCTTTATTTTCAGCTTGCTCTTCCGCAATGACTTCAGGTTGAGTTTCAGATTTTGCTTCAGTTATTTCGTTATCTGCCATTACCTGCCCACTGTTTTCTCCACTTTGCCCTTGCACAGCCATTTCAAAGGCTGGCCATTAACAGCTATGACTTTCCACTTGACTTCAGGAATGTCTCCTTTGGATTTTCCCATTCGCCCGCCAATCCCGTCCACTAAAACTTCGTCATGCTCATTGATGAAAGTGATTGCGTGATTTCCCGGGCAGAAAGCAGTTATCTGCTTGTTGTTCTTGCTTAACTGCACCCTTACTGCTTTACGCATGGCAGAGTTTGGCTGCTTTGCTTCAAGTTGCCTCTTTTCCAAAACAATTCCTCTGGCTTGAGGCGCAGCTTCCAGAGGGTCGATTTTTTCTTTCAAGCGCAAAGCTTTTTTGACAAACCACTTGTTGCTCCAGCGGAGCTTCTGCCGTCTATCCCTGACCTTTTTTCCAGCGAATAGACCGCGTCCCTTTTTGCTCATAGGTAAGCCTCCAAGAGTTGATTTATAAACATATCGAAATGAACTATTGTACTAGAATCTTCTCGAGCCTATAGACGTTAATGGGTATCTCTTGAACGTCCATGCCCTGGTGGCTCATTAATTCCTGGCTTTGCTTTACAAGGACTTTAGCTATCTTTTTGGCTTCCTTGTCGCTCTCCAATTGATATTTCCAAAGAACGCTCTTCTTCCCGCACCCTCTATTAATTTCTTCAGGAGTATATGTTTTATCTTTGATGCTAAAAGTTCCATTCAGCTGGCGGTCGGTCACATAAAGTCTTAGCATTGCTTCCATATCCCCCCTATATTTCTTATAGTAATTCATAAAATTCAGCAAGATTTCGTATTGCATGCTCTATAAAAGAATGTTAAAGATAAAAAGTTATCGCTTATTTGGCAGCTATTGCCAAAACTGTAATAGTGAATGGCTTCTTTAACTGTGCTGAAAGCTCTTCAGCTGTTTGCGGAAGCTCTGTGATGTTGATTTTTGAAAGCTCTGCGGCATCTTTCAGCTGTCTTTTCATGGTATCAGAGCATGTTCTTGTTACAAAAACTTCATTTGTCTTGCCAAACTTTATGGCTTTCAAGGCTTCCTTGAAACCG
>CAYGXR010000073.1:0-7376 GCA_964354095.1 Candidatus Woesearchaeota archaeon | reverse complement strand
TCTGCCTTCCTGCAGTATCAATTAAAACAATGTCCTTGTCTTTTGCCTTAACTGCATCAAAAGCAACTGCCGCGGGGTCTGCGCCGTATTTGTGCTTTATCATTCTTATAGATAACTTGTTTGCGTGATGCTCCAGCTGTTCAATGCTTGCAGCTCTGAAAGTATCAGCAGCTGCAAAGACGCACCTGAAATTATTCTGCTGGAACAAGTTTGCCATCTTTGCCAGCGTTGTTGTTTTGCCATGGCCATTCGTTCCTACAAACATTACAACAAGGGGTTCATTTTTGGATTTCTTTTCAGTCGCAATTTGCAGGATATCTAGAGGCTTGGGTGCTTCTAAGGTGTCCAGAATGGTTTCGCGCAAAATCTGTCTTACTTTGTCAGAAACCTGCGTCCTTGGCAATGTTTTGCCAACCAAGGCAGGTTCCAAATTTGCCCTAATCTGCTGAATTATCGGAAAGGCAACATTATTTTGTATCAGTTCTATTTCAAGAATTTTGAAAAGATTGGAAAACTGGTCTTCAGTAAGCTTTGCTTCGGTAACAACTGCAGCAAGCTTCTGCAAAAAGCCCTTTTCTTTATCTGCTTCCTCGAGTTTTTTCAGCGCCCTTGGCTTTTCCAGGGTAATTTCTTTAGGGGAGATTTTCTCAGCAGGTTTTTTCTCTTCTGGCTTTTCTTCGGGCGTGCTAACTTTTTCTGAAAATGATTTGAATGCTTTTTTCAGGAAGTCAAACATTTTTCCTTGCCTTTGGCACTATTTTTCCGTAACTGCCAAATTATTTAGTTCAGCTTCAACGGCCTGTGCCTTTGCCGTATATTCCCTTAGGTGATGACTCAGCTCCAGAACAATGTCTTCAAGCTGTTCTAATTGTTTTGTTATGCTTTCTTCAGCTTCGTGAATTGTTTTTTTAACAATTACGCCAGCCCCTATGTTTAGCAAAACTTCATCTGTCTTGTCGATGGTGCCTGGTGTAAAGACTCCTTGGCCTAATGGAACTAGGGATTTTGCGCCAGGCTTAATTTCGCGCAATTTGTGCAAAGCAACGCGCAGATTTTCCAATTCCGCAGATTTTTGGTCTATAATTGAGAGCTGTTCTTCAAATTGCTTTATCTGCATGGATAACAATTGCAATTCAACATATTTTTCCTGCAGCTTCTTTTTATCCATGTTTTTCAGATAAAGAAATGAGTTTAAAAGCCTTTAATAAATCCCAGACTTTCGTCGACTCTTGAAGTTTCAAAGCCGGAACTTTGCTCTCCTATTACGAAACCAAAGCCGTTTGCAATCAGCCCCGCAGAGATAAATGGATTTCCAAGATTTACTGTTCCAAGGCCGATTTCAAATTTCAACAAGTGCTCTAATTTTTTGATTTCAGCATCACTTATGTTTGGCGAGAAAATTGCCCCTTTGTTAGTTATTTTTCCCACAGAGCCTGGAACAGAAGTCCCAGCCAAATCCACAGACACAGGTTCAATTCCAAGCGCCTGTTGTATCTGTTTTTTGGCATTCTTGTCATAAACGCTGCTGATTATTGCAATTTTGTCAGTCAGGAGAATGTTGTTGCCGAAAGCAGTATGTTCTGTTTCAATAATTACAAGTTTGATGTTTATCTTTTCAAGCCAGGCTTTCAAAGATTTTAATTCATTTTCGAAGATTATCTTTGGCACCAATAAAACAGAAGAATTGCCCGCTACAAACAATCCAATTAAATCAGTGCCATAAAAACTAGTCCGGTAAACAGGAACTTTCAAGATTGCCTCGAGCTCGGCAACCTGCTTGTCAGAAACGCCTTTTCCGACCAGACAGTATTTGTCTGTTGCCATTCCATGCAGGCCTACATTTGGGTCGCCATGGAAGCTCGTAATAGAAATATGTTTTTGAGACATTTTATGTCCGGTTACTTATGCATAGCCATCTCTTGCTGCGGCGTCATTGTGGCGGGAGCTTTGGTTTCTTTCTTCTCTTCCTTTTTCTCCTCTTCCGCCGGAGCTTCTATTTTTGGCTTTTTCTCCTCAACCTTCTTTGCCTTTGCTTCTTCCTTTTTCCTTCGTTCCAGTTTTCTCTTTGCTTTTGTAGGAAGCTCTGCAAGTTCTGCTCGGGCAATCTTTTTCTCCCTGTCAATGTCAACCTTAAGTGTTATAATGCCCGGCGGGTTCTTGCCGCCTTTTTCCCAGACCGCTTCGTTAATCCAGCGGCTTAATTTTATGTTTGGAACTTTCGTATGTTTTTCCAAATAAATTTGGATTGCAGAAATCGCTTTCTTGCTGCGTTTCCACTTTGGTGATTTCAGCCATTCTCTCCTCAACGGAATGTTATAGATGCGTTCAACCATTTTGTTTAAGCTCTGATCCTAGTTCTCCTCCAATTTCTTTTTACAGTTGTTATGGAAGAAGGATGTGCCTTGGCGCCCTTTCCGAGCTTTTTAGTTACTGTCCAGAAAGGAGCCCATCTCGTCTGCGATGCGGCCTTTCCCAGCCTTTTCTTTTTCCCTGAACTTTGGACTTTTACCATTTTATTTAATGAGTTTGAATTTTGGCTTTTGATTTATCTGATCTAAGAACTGTTTCAGCTCCAGCTCGCCAATCTGCTGCTTCAACATTCCAGACTGGCTTGCTTCCATGAGTGCAGTTTCAACAGCATCCGCAACCGCGGGCTTTACAGCCCTGATGTTTGCCAATCTTTGGCGGGCTTCGGGAGTAAGATATTTTTGTGCAATTGATTTTCTTGCAGATTCAAGTTGCCTCTGTACAAATTCCTGATTCTCGTTTTGCGTAGAATCCATCGCCAGCTTTTTCCTGAGGTCTTCAACATATTTTTGTTTGTCAGCCATTTTCATTTCGCCTTAATCCTTGCTGCAGCTTTTGCAAGAAGTGAAACACCTGCAGGGGTTATAATGCGGCCTTTATGCACACCTTCCTTTACTTTTGCGACAAAGCCTGCTGCTTCAAGCTGCTGCAAAATTTTTCTCAAGATTGAGCCGGAGGCTTTTGTAAACTGATGTGGTTTGACACCTCGGTTTTTGGCTCCGCCGTATTTAGACCTTAATTTTGAAACTCCAACTGGCCCGCTTCTGTAAATTGTCCTTAAGACGGAAGCAGCTCTGATGTGCCACCAGTCTTTTTCCAAGGGCGGGCGTTCTTTATGTGCCCCGGTTTTCACAAAGACAGCCCATTTTGGCGCTGTTATTTTTTCTTTCAAAGCATTGGCTACTTCTCTTGCCAATTCTTGCGGATTTACATCGGTTGGTAAAACCATCTTAAGAATCGCATTTTAAGGATATTTTAAAAGCCTTTGCTTCTGGCAAACTGCACCTTAACTGACTGGTAATCTCTTAACATCAGTTGGCTTTCCTTCCACCAAAGCTGCATCGCTAAAGCCTGAGCTTTAGCTGGTTTGCTGATGCAAGCATCGCTAAAGCATGCAGACTCATGGAGATAACAAAAACTGCTGCTTTGTTTGAGCAGTTTTTGAAATGGAAAAATGCACAACATTTTTTCATAACTTTAGTAAGCAGTTGTTCGCATCAGAAGTGCTTAGCCAGCGACAATCAAAGTCGTTGTTCTTTCGATTGCTGAAATTGCCCGGATTTTGTCAAGAATAAAATCGCTCAGCTCTGATATGCCATCGAGCTCTATCTTGATTATCAAATCATACTCTCCATAAAGGATATTCGCATCTGTTACTTCTTTAATTTCTCTTAGCTTGTCCTTTACGTCCCTTTCAGAGCCAGCCTTTAGTGTTGCAAGAACATATGCGATTACCGTTTTCCACTCTCCATTACTTGCACAGTTGCGAGTACAAAAACGAATCCTGCCAGCATCGCAGCCATTGCCCCTATGCCAATTGCAGTAACATTGTTTGTATAGATCAGGTTTAGTATGGTTGAAGGGGTAAAAGCAAGTGCAACTGCAGTTAAAGCTAACCGCTCATTTAGCTTTCGCATAGCTAAAGCAGAACTTGTTATTATTTAAGTCTTCCGAACAACTGCCCAAGCACAAAGGTTTAAAAATCACTCAAAGAGCTTTCCCATAGTAAAAAGATGGCAGCGCGAAAGTCTGATGACCTTCGCTGGTCATTTTTCAACAAAAAATGGCAAAATTAAGACAAGCAGTTGCGTATCGAAAAGTCAAAAGGCCTTACACAAGGACATCTAGAGTCAAGTCTAAAGCTTACATCAAGGGAGCGCCACATATCAAGATTGCACAATACGATATGGGCGAAGTCTCAGCAAAATTTCCTTATGATGTTCAGATAGTTTCTGCAAAGGACATTCAGGTAAGGGAAAATGCCCTGGAAGCCGCAAGGCAGGTTTTAGTTAGAACTTTGGAAATTGTTTCTAAGACTGGCTGGGCAATAAAGCTAAGAGCAGTGCCACATCACATTTTCAGAATGAATCCTCTGGCAACAGGCGCCGGAGCAGATAGGTTCCAGCGGGGAATGGCACTAGCATTCGGAAAACCTGAAGGCCATGCTGCACAATGTTTCAAGGGTAAAATTCTTTTTTCGATTTATGTTTCCGAAGAAAGGCTTGAGCTTGCAAAGAAGGCCGCACACAAAGCAAAATCAAAAATGCCAATGCATTGCTTAGTCAAAGTTCTAAAAACAAGTGCATAAGTTTTTAAATTTCCTTTTCTCAGTAATTGCTAATGGCCTACTGCAAATGGTTTAAACAACTTAGCAAAACTTCAATTCCAGAAGCTGGCGGAAAAGGTGCAAATCTTGCTGAAATGTTTAATTCCGGCTTTCCGGTTCCTCCAGGCTTCGTTGTCCTCGCTGAAACTTACAGGAAATTCCTGGCCGTAAGAAAAATTGATCAAAAAATTGAGGAGAAACTGAAAGATCTTGATGTTGAGAATAACGAAAGGCTGCAGAAAGTTGCGGCAGAAGTTCAGAAATTGGTTATGAGTTCGTCAATGCCGATAGATATGCAGGACGAAATCAAAGAATTTTACACTTATGTCGATGCCGCAGAGGAGCTGAAATCAATAAAGACTGCACATGCCCTTCTGCAGACAACTTCGAGGGAAGCAGCATTTGTAGCAGTAAGGAGCTCGGCAACGGCTGAAGATTTGCCAGGCGCGAGCTTTGCAGGCCAGCAGGCAACTTTCGTCAATACTTTGGGAAAAGAGGCTGTTGTGAATGCAGTGCAGAAATGCTGGGCTTCCCTGTTCACTGCAAGAGCAATCTATTACAGAGTAAAAAATAATTTCCCGCACATGAAAGTTGCAATCGCAGTTGTCGTGCAAAAACAAATTAATTCTGATGCTTCTGGTGTTACATTTTCAATAAATCCAGCTACAAATAATCTCGGCCAGGTTGTTATAGAAGCAATCTTTGGATTAGGGGAAGCAGTTGTTTCAGGAGAAGTAAATCCAAATACATACGTGCTTGACAAAAAGACAGGAGCTCTTGTTGAGAAAGATATTCCCGGGCAGGATTTCTATCTTACCAGAGATGCCTATACCGGAAACACAATAAAAAGAAATTTGCCCAAGGAAAAGCAGAAGCAGCAAGTGCTTACAGAACAGCAAATCAAAATTTTATACAGGCTCGCATTAAATGTAGAATCACATTACGGAATTCCGCAGGATATGGAATGGGCCATTGAGAAAAATCAAATCTTTTTGGTGCAGACAAGACCAGTCACTACATTAAAGCCGCATGTTGAAGAAGCAATTTCTGTAACTGCAGAAACAATCTTGCGCGGGTTAGGAGCAAGTCCTGGCCACGCAACAGGAAAAGTAAAATTAGTTAAGAATGTTCGCGAATTGGAGAAAGTGCAGAAAGGCGACATTCTTGTAACTGTAATGACAAATCCAGATTATGTTCCTGCAATGCAAAGAGCTGTTGCAATAATCACAGATGAAGGTGGAATCACAGCACACGCGGCAATTGTTTCAAGAGAAATGGGAATTCCTGCAGTTGTCGGCACGAAAACCGCAACAAAAGTCTTGCAGGATAATGATGTTGTAACTGTTGACGGCTCTTCTGGCGTAGTCTACAGAGGCGAGATGCAGCTTGCAGAAGCAAAACCTTCCGAACATATGGCAACTGCAGCAAAAACCAAAATCAAAATAAAAGTTATTATGGACCTGCCGGCCTTTGCACAAAGGGCTGCTGAAACAGGCGCAGACGGCATTGGCCTTTTGCGACTGGAAGGAATAATTGCATCCGGAAAAATACATCCGGCAAAATATCTCCGCGACAATAAATTGAAAGATTATGAAAATTTGATTTATGAAGGCGTGAAAGCAATTGCAACGCCTTTCAAAGACAAGCCAGTTTGGGTTCGAACTTCTGACATCAGAACTGATGAGTATCGCGATTTAGAAGGCGGGGATCTTGAACCAATTGAAGCAAATCCAATGATAGGCTGGCATGCAATCAGAAGAAGCCTGGCACAGCCGGAACTTTTGAAAGCCGAATTTAAGGCGATCAAAAAATTGATTGATGAAGGCTTTACCAACTTGGGCATAATGTTGCCATTCGTGATTTCCCATGAAGAAGTTGTCAAGGCCAGGGAAATAGCACAAAAAGTCGGCATGGAACCGGGAAAAAACATAAAATTCGGGATAATGGTTGAAACTCCTGCCGCAGTTCTGATTATTGATGAATTATGCCAGGCAGGAATAGATTTTGTAAGCCTCGGTACAAACGATTTGACACAAACAGTGCTTGGTGTTGACAGGGGAAATGCAAACATTGCAGACATGTACAGTGAATTCCATCCAGCAGTCCTCAAGGCAATAGAGCTTGTAGTGAAAACCTGTGCAAAATATGGTGTCGAGAGCTCAATCTGCGGGCAGGCAGGCTCAAACCCGAAGATGGCAGAATTTTTAGTTAGAATAGGCATAGACTCAATTTCTGCGAATGCAGATGCAGTAGCAGAAATAAGAAAAATTGTTGCAGAAACTGAAGAAAAACTGAAACAAGTTGGATAAATTGTTATCTCTCAATGTCTGATGTGCCATCCCTATCGCGAAAGCAGTGTTTTTCTTGTTTTCACAGCCAAAGGAGATAACATTCGTCGCAAAATTTTTCCAAAACAAGAACAAAATCTATTTTTTACAACAGATAAAAATTTATAAACCCCAAAGTTTTTCACAGTGTTGAGTTTAATGGCCTGCTGTGGAATTTGTAGCAAAGAACTTTACACGCCAGTGTGCCCGCTCTGCTTAACTGATAAGATAGAGCCCTGGATTGAACGCAAGAAGTTCTCCCTCACCAAGGGCTATCGCGAGGAAGTCAGGAAAATGCTTGATAAAACAAGATATGGGAAGATTTCCTGCAGTGTCTGCAGGGGCGAGCATGAAAAAGCCATCTGCATAAACTGTTTCGCAGGAAAAATTCATGGCTGGCTGGAAACAAAGGATGA
>CAYGXR010000072.1:0-13184 GCA_964354095.1 Candidatus Woesearchaeota archaeon | reverse complement strand
GCATTGCTAAATCTTTACGAAATTTACAAGTGCGCCAAAAAAGAAGCTTTGGGGAAGGGCAGGGAAGCAGCCAAAAAGGCAATAGGACACGGGACCCTGCTGTGGGCTGCTGGCGATTATATTAACAAGCTGACTGACCCGACGCGCGCATATGACCACCAAAAATCTTATACAAAATTAATTGTGCTGAAGAAAAAATAAATTGGCAGCAGAGAATAGTTTTTATAATCCCTTATTGAATTATGCTCATGGCCATTCGCTACAGGAAATATGCTGCCGCGATTATTTTTATCAGAACTAAAAAAGAACCTCTGTTTTTGATTCTGCGCAGAAAGCAGAACTGGAAGGGCTGGGAATATGTCAAGGGCGGTTTATTGCCCGGGGAATCTCCTTCTGCAGGGTTAAAACGCGAGATTCGCGAGGAAACAGGAACGAGAAAGTCCAAAGTCCACATGAGATTGCCCTTCAAAATAAAATACAAATGGCCAAAAACATATTTGAAGGATGAAAAGCGATGGAGGGGCGCAGTACAGCAGGTCTATCTTGTTGAAATCTTCAACAAAAAAATAAAATTAGACAGAAAAGAGCACAGCGGCTACAAATGGGTGCCGGGAAAAATGGCATTAAAACTGCTGACTTTCAAGGAGCCGAAAGCCTCCCTGCGCTATGTGCTGGAAAAGGCATTTTTAACTCTCAGGAGATAGCCGCAAGCAGCCAGCAGAAGCCTTATATATAATAAAATGAGCTTATTTTCATATAGAAAAGAGAGAAAATGAGCTCAGCACGGATGCGGCCAACGACACTTGAAGATGAATTCTCGAAAATTCTAAAGCGACTTAGCAAGAAAGGAGATTGCGCTTTAGGCGATACCAAAAATATTGAAGCTGGCCTTGATACTGCGCCCATATTCTTAGATGACGAGCCTGTAGGGAGTGTTCTGAGGCAGAAATCGTTAGACGGGCAGACTTATGTCCGGCGCGCAATGATACAGAAGGATGTTTTAAACATCAAGGGCAAGAAAACTGGACAGCAATATGAGCCTGCAGATTCCCAGCCCCAAACATACAAAAGATTTGTCAATTTGCTGTATGTAAGAGGAAAAGGCCGAGTTGATGAAAATTACAAGGTTCCATTATAGTTGCATTGCCGCGTTTTCTTGAAGAAACACTTTTAAGCCCTTTTTTTCTGTTTTAATCATGGCTGAAAAAGAAAAACCAGAAAAGCTGGAAAAGCTGAAGCTAGAATATGAAAAGCTGAAGCAGAAATACAAGCTTCCTTCTTTTGATGAGTTAAATGATGAGTTTGAAATTTATGACATAAAGCCTAATTCTTTTATTATACGGGAAGTAAGGAGAAGAATTATTCACAAGATGGAAGATTTTCTCAGCCTGTTAAATCCAATACTTAATCCAAATCCAAACAGCCTGCACAGCATGGTCGAGACAAAAATATTTGAGAAGCAGGATGTAGAGTCAATGTTTGAATTTTACAAAAAACTTTTCCAGCTCGCCCACAAAAGCATATCCGCATCCCTTGAATCTGAGGCTGCAGAAGCTGCCTGGATAAATGACGTGTGGAAAGCCTGGCCAGACATAAAAAAGAAGATTGCAGGCTACAGCAAGAAGATAACAGAAGGCTGGGGCAAGGTTGAACCAGAAGTTTTTACAGATAAATACCTTGGCTAAACTTTTGGGGCTGTAGTATAACTTGGTAGAACTCACCCTTGGGGTGGGTGAAATCTGAGTTCAAATCTCAGCAGCCCCATTTTACTCACAATGTTTGGCTTGCGCAAAGTTACTAGTTTAATATTAGCGCAAGCCCCATATTCCAAAATGGGGTTCCCAAACGTTGTGACTTCGTAGATGGGACAATTTTGCAGGTAAGAAAAGACTTTTAAATCGCAAACTGTCTTTTATGTTAAAATGAGGCCACGACACCTAGTTTTTGCACTAATCTTCCTGTTGACAATAGGCATTGCAAGAGCCGACTTATCCATGCAGATCACACCAATTAAATCTACAATTGACTGGAACGGCACGGCACTTTACACCGTTACTGTTACAAACACAGGCCATGATGATACCGTCCGGTTAAAACCATCTACTTTTGACTGGGGGACTATTATTTTTAATGATTATACTCTGTTTGTTCCGGCCGGAAGCTCCATTTCGACAAAAGTTTCAGTTGGGCCGCCTCGTGATATCCTAATTGGAAATTATGCAGTTGAAATTTTTGCGCTGTTAAATTCCAATCCTGATATAAGAACATCTGATTTTCTCAAGCTGACCGTAACGTCAGAACTGCCGCATATTGAGCCAGACTACAACTTACCTCCAGACCTGAATCCTGGCTTAACCCCTCTGACTTTGATTCTTAAAAACACCGGGACAACAGCCGTTGACGGCATTACAGCAAAACTTGAATCCCCTCTTCTTAAAGAGCCTGTTAATTTTGATGTCGGCGCCATGTCAAAGGGAGAAGCCCGAGTTGTCTGGGACACCACACTGGACATTCCGCTGAACACGCCGGCAAAGCACTATGATTTCACGCTTTCAGTTTACAAAAACAACGAATTCATGAACAGCTACACACAGACATTTAGCATCCTTGAAAACCCCTCAATCAAGACAGAGGTAATTCCAGAACAAAAATTCCTTGGAACAAGATATACTGTAACGCTGACAAATGTCGGGAACACACTGGGCAATGCAGATTACAGAATAACTGTGCCAAGCTGGCAGCGCTTCTTCATTGAAGGAAAATCAAAGCCGGCCATTACAGTATTAAACAAAAACGCAGAAGCATCCTGGCCTTATTCCCTGCCAGCCGGCGCCAGCATAACTTTTGTTTACACAATCTCGTTCATGCCTTTACTGGCATTGCTAATAGCAATCCTGTTATTGCTTTATGTAGGATTCTGGTATCTGGGCCAGGGCTTGATGATATCTAAAGAGCTTGTTCACGGCGAGCGCGCGCTGAAAGTCAAATTAAACGTCAAGAACAATTCAACAAAGCCCCAGAGAAACATCATAGTGGAAGATAGCATACCGACACCCTTGACTTTAGTGCGAGAATTCGCAACATTGCATCCGACTGCAATCAAGAAATCTGATGGCGCAGTGAAGCTGCTGTGGAAATTCGATGTAATCTGGCCGCACGAAGAGAAAGTTTTGACTTATAACTTAAAATCTTCATTGGCAATTTCTGGAACTGTTCTGCTGCCTGCAGCCAAGATAAGAAAAAAGGGCGATGTTGGCGAGACCCCTAAAGTATACATAAGCAACAGAGTTGCTGTAAAGGGCAGAATCAGAGCAACAGGCTCTGAAGAGACTTACAAATAGATTTCTAAAGGCTGAATATGGAAATTGCAAGCCTAACCCTTAAGTTTTTAAATCGAAATTCAATCAGTAATTCATCCCGCCTTAGCTCTCGCATAAAGTGTTACTTTATGCAGCTAAAAGACTGGTTAGAGCGCCTGGCTGTAGACAGCACTTATCGCTAGATAAGGGATAAGCGCTCACGGGCAGTGCCCGGGAGGTCGCTGGTTCAAATCCGGCAGGCGGGATATTTCCATAAATTTTTAAAGCTCAATAGTTATTAATTTAGGAGAGATAACTGTCATGGCTAAACTAAAAAAATCTCCAGAACTGGCAGAATTTGTTGGAATAATGCTGGGTGATGGTTCTATTGTCGCCAATGATAGAATTAAGCAATATGTAGTTTATGTCTGTGGTAATTCTGTAGATGATAAAAAGTATCTATTAGAATTTATCAAGCCGTTGATTAAAGATTTGTTTGGTGTTGAGATGTCTGTAAAATATCACCAAAAATTCAAGGAAATTTTACTGTATAAATATAGTAAAGATTTTGTTAGAATTTTAGAGGGAATTGGGTTAAAAGCAGGAAATAAAAAAGATAATAATGTTGGCTTTCCCAACTGGATTTTTACCGATAAGAAATTCATTGCAGCATGTTTGCGTGGATTATTTAATACAGACGGCACAATCTATAAAAGATGGAAGTACAAAGGTTATTTCATTGAGTTTGCATCTAGCATATCTCAACTTCAAAAGGACATAACTAAAGCTTTAGATTTGTTAGCAGTAGGTCATAGTAAATGGTTTGAAAGTAAAGGTTCTATTAAAAGAAAAAAGGCAGGCAGATGCAGCATATGCTCTCAGGGCGAAGTAAAAAGATTTTTAAGCACCGTAGGTTCGAGTAATCCTAAGTATAGCGAAACTATACAAAAAGCCCGGGTAGTCTAGCGGTCTAGGATAGAGATGCTGTAAGATGCAAAGATTACAGTACTAAAACCCTGTCACGGCTCAGACCCGAGTTCAAATCTCGGCCCGGGCGCTCATCACGTTCAAGCCGTGTTTAACGGCTGTTGTCATCACGTTCAAGCCGTGCTTACGGCTTTGAAATCAAAATGGTATTCAGTATTTCAGCAGCACTTTTGGCGTTTCTGCAAAGCCAGGGTTATCTTTTGGTGTTTCTTTTGATGATGGCAGAAGGGCCTGTTGTCACTTACGTTGCTGCCTTCGCTGCTTCGCTGGGATTTTTTAAAATATATTACATCTGGGCACTCTCAATAATTGCAACAACTTTAATGGACCTGCTGTGGTATTTTATCGGAAGGTTTGGTGGCAGAACCAAAATTTTCAGGTATGTCATGAACAGATTTGGCGAGAGCAGAATTAACAAGTTTGAAACGTTCCTCATTGACCATCCAGGCAAGACAATTTTAGTAGCAAAATTGACACCAGGATTATCGCCGCCGGGCCTCATGCTTGCCGGAGCAATAAAAGTCCCATTCAGGAAATTCATTTTCTATTCATCAATTTTTGTCCTGACAGCCTCCTCTACTTTTGTTTGGCTCGGGTATTATTCAGGGCTCGCCTTCAGCACGGTTTCAAAGTATTTCAAATACGGCGAAATCTTGATTGGCGCAACAGTTATCACGATAGTTGTGGCCTGGATATTGTCAAGAAAGCTCACAAAGAAGATTTCAAGTGAGATAGAACAGATTTAGGTAAGCTTTTAAACCCGATTTTAAAAATCGAGCTATGTACAAAGTTTGCATAACAGTAAAACAGGCGTTCGAGAATCCTAGCGGAAGCAATCGCCTGAGCCAAAAAGATTATCTGACCTTGGACACTCTGGAATTGCTGAATAAAGTGTTTGGCAGCTTTAGGGAGCCATTGCCGCAAGCCCAGTTTAGGGGCAACAGCTTTGTTTTGCAGGGCTGGGGCTCTACGCCACTAACACAGAAAGAACTTGAAACTGTGTTGAGGGAACAGGCAGCAATTTCGCTGCAGAATGCAGAAATTAGCATTTCATACGTGCAAAGTTCTTTCTATGCAGGCACATAAAAGAGCAAACACAAAATTTATAAACCCAGTTTTCAAGCCATTTCTAGCCTTCCCCATTCCTTTTAACGGATACTGAGGGAAAACCGCATCCCATAGGCAAGGTGCACACATAAGAATGGCTGTTGAAGCTGAAGCGAAAGCAGTTGATATACAGAAGCATGTTCTGGTTCCTAAACATACAATATTAAGCGAGGCTGAAGCAGCAGAACTTCTTGAGCAATTCAACATTACTGCTTTGCAATTACCAGTTATTTCAGCAACGGATTCTGTCATAAAAGCAATCGGCGCAAAAGCCGGCCAGATTGTGAAAATCGAGAGAGAAAGCCCAACCGGCAAAGCATCTTATTACAGAAGAGTTGTTTAAATGCCAAGCAACAACGAAGTGCGGATGAGCAAGGAAGATTCAATCTTATTGGTAAAAAAATTCTTCGAGGAAAATAATTTTGTCCAGTCAAACATAGAATCCTTCAACGATTTCATAGACCAGCGGCTGCAAAAAATAGTTGATGAAGTCGAGGAAGCCACGCCTTCAGTAATCCCGCCGGAAGCTGAAGAAGTCAAGATTGTGTTCGGGAAAATCAGGATTGAAAAGCCGACGCTGATAGAAGCAGACGGCACGAGATGGAAAATTCTTCCTGTTGAAGCCCGAGTAAGAAACCTGACTTACGGCGCTCCAGTGTTTATTGAAGTCAGCCTTGTCATAGACGGAAAGGAGCGGGAAAGATCTGAAGTTCAGCTGTGCGAGCTGCCAATAATGCTGAAATCAAAAACCTGCTATCTTAACGGCCTGGCAAAAGAGGATTTGATTGCCAACGGCGAAGACCCGCAAGACACAGGCGGTTATTTCATAATTAATGGCACTGAGCGTGTTCTAGTGTTATTGGAGGACCTGGCTGCAAACACGATTTTTGTGCAGAAGGAAAAGTCAGGGCCTGTAACGCACTCGGCAAACATATACTCCGCATCAGAACTTTACAAGATACCGCATTCTGTAGAAAGGACAAAAGAAGGAATTCTTTTGGTTACATTCGGCTCAAACAAAAGGCTGCCGCTGATTCTGACACTGAAGAGCCTTGGCTTGATAAAAGATGCGGATATTGCCTCTGCAATTTCCGTGCAGGATGATGATGTTTACATCAATTTGATAGAATCTGTTGATATCAGGACTGAAGAAGCTGCCCAGGACGCAATCGGCCAGGAAATAGGCATAATGATGCCAAAAGAACAGCGTGTTGAAAGAGTTCAGCACATACTTGACAATTTCCTTCTGCCGCACATAGGGACTGCGCCTGAATTGAGGGCTGCAAAAGCCCGCTATCTCTGCACGGCAATACAAAAGCTGCTGCTTCTGAAGCAGGGCAAGATAAAGAAAGATGACAAGGACCATTATCAGAACAAGCGTGTCAGGATGGCCGGCGATTTGCTTGAAGATTTATTCAGGCAGAATTTCAGGATTTTAGTAAATGACATGCTGTATATTTTCCAGCGTGGTGTAAGGAGAGGAAAAGTCCTGCCTCTCGGCGCAGTCATTCGTACAAAATTTTTGTCAGACAGGATTAAATCTGCACTGGCAACCGGAAACTGGACTGCAAACAGGCAGGGCGTTTCGCAAAGGCTTGACAGGGAAAATGCTTTGGCTACATTGTCACATCTGCAAAGGGTTGTTTCATTGCTTGAAGCCCAGAGAGAATCTTTTGAAGCAAGACAACTGCATAGCACGCACTGGGGCCGACTTTGTGCATTGGAGTCCCCAGAAGGAAAGCACATAGGACTGAGAAAAAATCTAGCCTTGATGGCAACAATAACGCCCGAATTGGGCATAGAAGAAACAAAAGCAAATCTCAACGCATTAACATCGCTTGGATTAAAATTACAAACATAAACAAAATGGCACAAAAATTAATAGATAGACAATTTTCGCGAAATGTTATTCGCGTGAGCTCATAACATGGCAAATGTTTTTTTCAACGGGCAGCTGGTAGGAACGGTTGAACAGCCGGAGGCATTTGTATCAAGCATAATAGAGGCAAGGCGTGCCGGCAAGCTTTCAAAGTACCTGAATGTGCAATACAGGAAAGCTCTCGACACAATTTATGCAAATACAGAAAGAGACCGCGTAATCAGGCCTTTAATTGTAGCTAAGGACGGCAAATCACTCATAACTGCTGAACACGTAGAAAAACTGCGAAGCGGCGAGCTGAAGTGGTCTGACCTTGTCAAGGCAGGAATTATCGAATATCTCGATTGTTCGGAAGAAGAAAACGCATACATCTCAATATATGAAAAAGACTTGACGCCAGAACACACTCATCTTGAAGTAAATCCAATAGGAATCTTTGGCGTTACAACTTCTTTAGTTACTCATGCTAATTACACACAAGGTTCTAAATTAGGCAAGGGCCAGAAAATGCAGAAACAGGCAATGGGCTGTTACGCACTGAACTTCCCAAACAGGACAGACACTGCTTTGAATTTATTGCACTATCCGCAGGCTCCGGTTGTCCGCTCTTTTACCCAGGACCTGCTTGGAAATGAGCGGATGGCAGGGCAAAATGTAGTTGTCGCTGTAGTAAATCTTGACGGCTACAACATGTCTGATGCCATCGTGCTGAATGCAGGCTCTGTGCAGCGCGGTCTTGGAAGAAGCACTTATTTCAGGCCGTACCCAACTGAAAAATTGCGCTATCCTGGCGGGCAGGTCGATGAAATTTTAATACCTGGAAAAGACGTCCAAGGCTATACTGTTGAGAAAGATTACAGATTTTTGACAGAAGACGGCGTTATCTACCCAGAAGCAGAAGTCTCTGGTGGCGATGTTCTTATAGGAAAGACAAGCCCCCCAAGATTCTTGGGAAAATTAGAGGCTTTCAGCACGGCAGCAAATGTAAGGAAAGATTCCTCTATCAGAGTCAGGCATGGCGAATCTGGCGTCATAAACAAAGTCATAATCACCGAGAGCGAAGGCGGCTCGATGCTGATTAAAGTTGATGTCAGGGAAACAAGAAGGCCTGAAGTCGGCGACAAGTTCAGCTCAAGGCACGGACAGAAAGGCGTAGTCGGCCTGATATTGCCTGAAATTGATGTTCCGTTTACAGCATCAGGAATCAAGCCAGACATAATCTTCTCGCCAAATGGCCTGCCAAAGCGAATGACAGTTTCGCACATGATAGAGATACTTGCAGGCAAAGTAGGCGCATTGTCAGGAAGAAACATCGATGGAACAGCCTTCATCAACGAGCCAATCAAGGATTTGCGCAGCGAGCTTTTGAAATTAGGCTTCAGGGATGACGGAACCGAAATTTTATATGATGGAAGAACTGGAAAGCAGTTCCCAGCCAGGATTTTCGTAGGAGATATCTATTATTTGAGATTGAAGCACCAGGTCGCGGACAAAATCCAAAGCAGGGCAAGAGGGCCTATTGCATTATTGACACACCAGCCAACCGAAGGAAAGGCAAAGGAAGGCGGCCTGCGTCTTGGCGAGATGGAAAAAGAATGCTTTATTGCGCATGGCGCATCGCTCTTGATGAAAGAAAGATTCGATTCTGACAAGGCAATAATCTGGATTTGCGAGCGATGTGGCGATATCGCAGTGCACGATGTTTACAAGAACAAAGCTTATTGTTTGTGCGGCGAAAAGACAAAAGTCTCTCCAATTGAATTATCCTATGCCTTCAAGCTGTTTATAGATGAATTGAAATCACTGCACATACGGCCTAAATTAAGATTGAAGGAGAAATACTAGGATGAAAACTAAAGCTGACCGCTCAACATTTGCCATCAAGCAAAGCGCAGATGGCATTACACGCCAGCTTTGTGAAGCTGTGCTGAAGGAGAAATACTAAAACTAAAATGGCAGACCCAATCGCAACCAAAAAAATAAGCGAGATAAGCTTCGGGATTGTATCGCCCTCATTTGTAAAAAGAATTGCGACAGTAAATGTGATTTCTCCAGAATTATATGATGCTGACGGCTACCCCGTGGAAAAAGGCCTCATGGACCTTTCAATGGGCGTTATAGACCCCGGACTTCGCTGTAAAATCTGCGGCGGAAGAATGAGAACCTGCCCCGGCCATTTTGGGTACATACAGCTTGCAAAGCCAGTAATACACATACACTATATCCCCCAGATTTATCTTTTGCTGAGGAGTTTCTGCAGTTCTTGCGGCCGCATCTTGCTGCCACCGGAAAAAATAGAGCTCTGGAGAGAGCGACTGAAAGCTGCAAAGAAGCAGAATAATATTGACGTCTTGCACACTACGATAAAGATTGCATTCAACCAGATCAGAAGGACGAAAAAATGCCCTTACTGCAAGGCTGCAGCCCCTGACATAAAACTGGAGAAGCCATCTTCCTTCCACGAATCCGGCAAGAGGCTTTGGCCCAATGAAATCCGAGAACGTCTGGAAAAAATGCCAGATGAGGATTTGGAAGTAGTCGGATTTAATGCTGCAGATGCAAGGCCTGAATGGATGGTCCTGAACTTAATACTTGTACCGCCAATAACAACAAGGCCTTCTATTACGCTAATAACAGGAGAAAGGTCTGAAGATGATTTGACGCATAAACTTTCAGATATTGTGCGTGTAAACCAGAGGCTTGTTGAAAACATCAACGCCGGCGCTCCAGAGATAATCCTTGAGGATCTGTGGGACTTGCTGCAATATCATGTTACAACTTATTTCGACAATACAGTTGCCCAGGTTCCGGTAGCCCGGCATAAATCTGGCAGGCCATTAAAGACCATAGCACAAAGGTTGAAAGGCAAGGAAGGCAGATTCAGGCATAATCTTGCCGGAAAACGCGTGAACTTCTCAGCAAGATCTGTAATTACACCCGACCCTTTCCTTGGCGTTAATGAAGTTGGCATGCCATTCCAGATGGCAAAAGAATTGACAGTACCAGAGCTTGTAACTGAGTGGAACATAGACTGGCTCAAGACATTGATAAAAAATGGCGATGTGCACCCAGGCGCAACTTATGTCTTAACAGACGAGGGCAAGAGGAAAAAAATAACAGAAGACACCAAAGAGCAAATTCTTGCAGAGTTGCAGCTAGGCTGGATTGTCGAGCGCCATGTCTGCAACGGCGACATAGTGCTGTTCAATAGGCAGCCATCTCTCCATAGGCTGTCGATGATGGGGCACTTCATCAAATTGGTGCCAACAAAAACCCTCAGAATTAATCCTGCTGTTGCCCGCCCGTATAATGCTGATTTTGACGGCGACGAAATGAATATTCATGTTCCCCAGACAGAAGAAGCGCGTTCAGAAGCTAAACAACTTTTGAACCTTGAGCAAAATGTGGTTACTCCAAGATATGGCGCAGCCATAATTGGAATAGTTGAAGATGCGCTGCTTGGGCTTCACATTCTGACAAAAGATGGCAGCACGTTCAATAGAAAAGAAGTTTCAGACCTCCTGGTTTCCGCCAGCGTTTTTGACATGCCAGAGCCTTCATCAACCAAGGCAGGCGAGGAATTATGGTCGGGCAAGCAGGTTTTCAGCGCCTTATTGCCTAAGGATTTGAATTTTGAAGGTGCAAATGTAGTCATCAAAAACGGCCAGCTGGCTGAAGGCGCAGCATCAGAAAAACTCTTGGGGCCAGAACAGGGCTTCCTTCTGCAGCACTTGTTCACGCATTACGGGCCTACAACCGCGCGTGAAACCCTTAATGCCATGATTAGGCTGGGCCTTGAAGTTGTGCGCAGCAATTCATACACGCTCTCGTTTGCAGACCTTGACCTTTCGCCAAAGGCGGTCCAGCGCATCAAGGAGCTTGTAATCTCAAGTGAAAAAGAAGTGCGTGAGATCCTGAAGCAAAAAAGAGCCAAACAGATAGTTCCAGTGCCTGGCAAGACAATCAAAGAGACTGTTGAAGCCAAAATCCTTGCCGCTTTGAATAATTCACGTGTTCCTGTCGGCCAGATTGTCGAAAAAGAAGCTCTAGAAGGCAACATGCTTGTACTGATGTCAAAGGTGGGCATGGCGTCCTTTTTGAATCTATCCCAAATGTCTGGTTTTGTAGGCCAGCAAGCCCTGCGAGGCAACAGAATCCACATCGGCTATAACTTAAGGACACTGCCGCACTTCAAGCGCGGCGACCTGTCCGCAAGGGCCCGTGGTTTTGTAAGGCACGCATACGGCGAAGGCATGGACCCCGTAGAGGCTTTCTTCAATGCAGTTGTCGGCCGCGACTCTTTGATAGACACTGCAGTAAGAACTCCAAAATCAGGATATCTGCAAAGGCGCTTGATCAATGCGCTGCAGGACCTTAAAACAAATTATGATGCCACAGTTCGTGATTCAGGGGAGAAAATCATACAATTTGCCTATGGCGGCGATAATATTGATGTTGCAAAATCCAAACAAGGGGGCGTGGAGATCGACTGATGGCAGAAGAGCTGAATACTAATTGGCTGAAACAGCAACTGCCTGAACGCGTTGCAGCAGAAATAGAAAAAATCGCCAAAGAACAAAAGCTGTCCGAGAAGGAAAAGCAAAAACTATACCAGAATGCAACAAAGAACTATCTGAAATCGCAGGTAGACCCTGGCGAGGCTGTCGGCATCGTGTCCGCACAATCACTGGGGGAACCTGGTACCCAGATGACCATGCGAACGCATCACTTTGTTGGCGTAGCACAGCTTAATGTCACTTTAGGATTGCCTAGAATCATAGAAATTTTTGATGCAAGGAAAGATCCAAAAACGCCTTCAATGATGATTTATTTGAAATCACCGCACAACAAGAGCAGGCAAGCAGCAGAAAAAATTGCTGCACGAGTAAAACGCGTTACACTTAAGGAACTTACCAAAGAGATTACATTAAATCTGGCAGAGCTCAGCACAACCATCAGTTTGGAGAAAGAAGAGCTCGAATTGCATGGCGTTAAATCAGACCATATCGCCAGGGCAATAGAACAGCAGGCCAAGGCAAAGGTTGAAGGTTCCGGCCTGACATTGAAAGTAACTGCAAAAGACCAGGACATCAAGAAGATTTACAGGTTCAAGGAAAAGCTCAAGGACGTAACAGTTGCAGGCATAAAGGATATTACTGCCGTTCTGCCTGTTTTGCGAAGATACACAAAAGAACAGGCTTTGCAAATATTTGGCGATTTGAAATCAGTTGTAGAATTGAATGCAGATGAGTACGGTGAATTTGCAATCCAAACATTCGGCAGCAACTTGAAAGATGTGCTGCAGGCTGAAAATGTTGACGAAGTTCGCACAACAACAAACAACATAATAGAAATTTCCAAAGTCTTGGGCATAGAAGCTGCAAGGCAAGCTATAGTAGATGAAGCTGTTTCCGTGCTGCAGGAGCAGGGAATGGATGTGGACATTCGCCATATTTTGTTAGTTGCAGACATGATGTGCTCAACAGGCGAAGTAAAGGGCATAACAAGGCACGGAATTACATCACAAAAGACTTCTGTTTTGGCAAGGGCTTCTTTCGAAATTCCATTAAAGCATTTGATTGATGCTTCTATTGCAGGCGAGACCGACAAACTCTCTTCAGTTATAGAAAATGTAATGATAAACCAGCCTGTTCCTGTCGGCACTGGCCTGCCAGGTCTTGTAGTAAAAATGCTGAGGGAGAAGGAGGCTGAAGACTGATGGCAGAAACAGACAAAATCCTCAAGGCAGACAAGGAAAAAAAGCTGATTTGCGGTTTCAAGGAAGCCTTGAAAGCCATAAAGTTTGGCAAGACAAATGAAGTTTTTGTAACAAGAACATGCTCTGATACCATGAAAAGACAGCTGAAAGATGCCGCAGAGCTTTCAAAAATCAACATCACAGAGCTTCCGCA
>CAYGXR010000071.1:0-2301 GCA_964354095.1 Candidatus Woesearchaeota archaeon | reverse complement strand
TGCTATCAAAAGTTTTTTGTTCATCATATCTCCTCTTTCAACCTCTCGTATACCTGTACTGCTCTCTCACTCTGCCCAATTATAAATTTTGTGCCGTTCGGCAATACAATTGGCAGTTCGAGTATTTTGGGGCAGGAATGCAAGAATTTTAATATATCGATTATTACAGATATGCTAAGCTCTGGAATATCCCACTCCAGATAATACCTGTAAGGGTCTATTTCGTGCATCAGGTTTTCCACCCAATGCGGCTTTATCCTTTTTCCCTCTCTGTATCCATACTTGCGCCACATGTCTTTCAGCATAAGCATGTTTATGCTAAACTTCTGAGAATCTGGTATGTCAAGCTTGATCAGCATGTCAATATTGGGATAGTTAAAGATAAAAGCTTTAGTAGACTAAACTAAACAGTTTTGCAAGCTTTAAATGATTCCAAGAAAATCTGTAAATTTATTCCTTTTTAGGGTGAGGAATAAATTTTACCAAGCAATTTTGGTGTTCCTCAATTTTATGTAGGAACACAAAATTGAGATTTTCAACAGAACATAAAACTTTTTATACTCCTTGCTGTTTGAAGAAAGTGGAGGTAGCTTATGGCCGCTAAGAAAGTCAAACTTTACACGACGCCTTATTGCACTTACTGCAAGCTGGCTAAAAATTTCTTCAACAAGAACAAAATAGTTTTTACAGAAATTGACATTTCTGAAGATGAAAAGGCTTTGAATGAGATGGTAAAGAAGAGCGGCCAGATGGGCGTGCCTGTTATCGAAGTTGGCGATGAGATGCTTGTAGGCTACAACGAGACAAAATTGAAGAAATTGCTTGGGGTGAAGTAAAATGTTGTCATTAATTCCGGAAGATTTGAAAAAACTGAAGCAGTCAGATATAAATAAAGAGGTTTTGCGGGTAGGCATTATTGCAGAGCTGGATGCTGTAAGCTTGTATGAGCAGCTTGCCGCAATGTCAGACAATCCAGATATAAAGAAAGTTTTCCTGGACATTGCAAAAGAGGAGAAAACACACGCTGGTGAATTCCAGGCCATGCTTTTGCGGGATGACAAGGAACAGCTGAAGGAACTTGAAGCTGGGAAGAAAGAAGTCCAGAAAACGACTGGCAAGAAAAATTAAAAAAGGAACTGAGAGAAAGCTATCTGAACAATAGGAGATTCCCTCTTAGTTTTCCAATAATGAAAATTCACAAATCAGCGAATAGCAAATTTTCAGAATCGAAAATTGTATTAAATCCAATTTTCGATAACTTAATAAATGCTAAACAAATTGTGAAATTATGGCTGCAAAGAGTTATGATGTAATTATTGTTGGAGCTGGACCTGCAGGCCTGACTGCAGCAATCTATACTGGCAGGCGAGCTCTCAAAACTTTAGTAATCAGCAAGGATCTTGGCGGGCAGATTGCCAAGGCTCCATCTGTGGAAAATTATCCCGGTTTTGAAGCAATTTCCGGAGTTGAGCTTGTGCAGAAAATGCGGGAGCAAGCACAAAACAACACTGCTGAAATTGTTTTTGAAGAAATTACAGCAGTAAGCAAGGACGGCAAGAACTTCATTGTCAAAACACCCAATAAAGATTACAAAAGCAAGGCCCTGATTTTGGCTTATGGCAAGACTCCAAGAAGCCTTGATGTTGACGGAGAAAAGAAATTTGCTGGAAAAGGTGTCAGTTATTGTGCAACCTGTGACATGCCTGTTTTCAAGAACAAGATTGTTGCGGTTGTCGGCGGAGGAAATTCCGCCCTGGATGCTGCAATTTATGGCAGCAAGATTGCAAAGCAAGTCTATTTGATTCATAGAAGAAACGAATTCCGCGCGGATGAAACAACAATTGAAAAGGCAAGAAAGATAAAAAACATTACATTTGTCCTGAATTCAATAATAAAAGAAATCAAAGGCGACAAATTTGTTAAATCTCTTGTTGTGCGGGATGTAAACACAAACAAGACACAAGAGATTCCCTTAGATGGAGTATTCGCAGAAGTTGGCTATGAAGTCAAAACAGATATTGTTGCACATCTTGTAAAATTAGACCAATACAAGCAAGTCATCATAACCAATAATTGCGAAACTTCACATCCTGGCATCTTTGCAGCAGGCGATATAACAAACACGTTTGTTAAGCAAGCTATTGTATCTGCTGGCGATGGTGCAAAAGCCGCCCTTGCAGCTTATAATTTCCTGCAGGGCAACAAAACTGCCGCAGTAACGACTGACTGGTCTGTTCACCAGTAACAACTTTTCTTGCAAGCGTTATAAGCTGGTCAGTTCCTCAAAGAATTTTTTATTCT
>CAYGXR010000070.1:0-2364 GCA_964354095.1 Candidatus Woesearchaeota archaeon | reverse complement strand
CCAGGTTTTTCCAGGTCCGAGAATCGGCTGCTTATCTGTAAATTTTTTGTTAAAATCAATCGGGAATCTGCCCTTGAAGATTTTTCCGAATATGACTGGCGTGGCATTTGCAAAATAAGCTGGCAGAATAAACCAGATTGCTGTGATTATAAGATTTAGAATTTCCATCACAAAAAATAGAATCTGGAATATAAAAGCTATTCTGAATATTTTTGGGGCTTTTGTTTGTACCAAATGTAAGAAAGCGGCACTGCTGAAGCCGCATAGCCTGCCGCAAAGGCGGGATTTGCGAGAACAAGCGCCATGCCTGGCGGTATTGTGGCATGCAATATCAAATTCGAGAGCCTATCTGCCTTGGTTGTTTTTGTATTCCTGTACAAATATTTGCTTCCTCTTACTGCCAATACGCCCATGACGAAGCCCAAAATGCCAGAAAAAACTTGTATTGCATAAGGTCCTATCAAATCATCCAACGTACTGGGCATTTGCATTTCATTAAAAACAGCAATTAAAGTTTTAAGTTTTGTTACTATAGATTATCAAGCGGGCTTTAGAAAACATTTAGCTAACAGCAACAGTTTCTTGTTTGCCGTATTTACTTTAGTTTCTTTCTTAGCTTTGTCAGCGCTTCGTGATCTTCTTTTGTGGCGCCACCCGCCTTTATTTTGGCTTCAAGAGCGGCAATCTCTATCTTAACTTCTTTCAGTCTCTTTTCAACATCTTTTTTGCTGGATGCCATATTCTATATCAAATACTTACAGTATTTAAATAACTATCAAGCTCACAAAGCATCAAGCGGGCTTTTGATTTTCTTCAGCTCTGCAAATTCTTTCTTCAAATAATCGTTGTATACCGAGCTCCAATTTGGCCCTCTTTTGAATATGTGCAAAAGTTGGTCTTCATTAAAGTAGCATGTAACTATCCAAAGCTCAGTGTTCTCTTCTGCTAAATAACTTATAAGTTTATTAGCTCTACAAGGCCCACATTCAACCAATATTTTAGTTCCATTTTTATCTCCAAAAACATCTGCTCTGCTACCTTTGAAACTGTGCTCAAAGCTAACAAATGTTATGTTGTTTTTCTCGAATAGTTTCTTTGCCAATAACTTTTCCTCTCGCTGCGGTGGCGTTACGTGCGCAAGCTCGCATCTATCAATTTCTATATCATTAACAACTTCTCGAAAGACATCTATTGCGCCTGCCCTGATGAAAGACGTCATAATCGGTACTTCATCAATAAAATAGCGCCGATCATTCTGAACGAGCATTTCTTCAACTTCTGCTTCTGAAAGATTTTCTAGCTTTATCATTTGTACAAACTTTGCATATACTTTTGGTACTGCTCCCGCACGTCATTAAAAGAAGGTATTCCATACATCTGCAAGGTTATTTTAATATCAGAATGGCCTGCTATCTGCTGGACATAATTTGATGGCATTCCTATCTTTATCATGTGCCTGATGAAGCTGTGCCTGAAAATGTGGGGATTAACAAACTTTTTAGCGGGGTCCGGATGTTTTACTCCCGCACGCAGTGCAGCATTTCTAACAATTGCATTAATTCGAGTCTCATCAATACCTTCAGAAGATTTGTTGTTAGACTCTATTAATTTACCATACTGCCTTGATCCGATATAAAATTTGATGTCCTGCAAAGTATCATCGTCTATTGGAACTGAACGGGGCTTATCTCCCTTGCCAGCAGGAATGTATATGGATTTGTGCTCAAAGTCAACGTCCTGAACGCGTAGCTGGCACAACTCAAACCTGCGCATGCCTGTCCTGGCCAAAATCTTCAAAATAACCCTTTCCTTAAGGTTTTTGGCGGAAGTTATTATCCTATTTACCTCTTCTATCGACAGGTAATAGATATTGTATTTTTTCTTAGGTCGTTTCTCATCTTTTTTAGTTTCTTCAGTTATGGGGATTTGCTTATCAGCCATACCTAAAAAACACAACTTCTGCCCTAAATAGTTGTGTTTTAACTAAAAAATGCTCAAAAATCGCAATGGAAGTGGGAGAAATGTTGCGTTTTACCTTCAAATCAAATTGTTTAATCATAAATCAAACTGTTTAGATAGCATAACTTGAATTCATAGTGAATTCAAGGAATAGAAAAATAGAGCATATTTTTCTATAAAACAAGAATAAATTATAAAAAAATAAGAGACCTGAACTAATTAACTTCTACAGCTAAAATTAGTATCGGCTTCGTCTTGGGGCCTTTTTGGCATAGCACTCTCTGCAATAAACTGGCTTACCTTCCGTTGGCTGGAATGGTACTTGGCAGTCTTGTCCGCATTCGGAACATTTTGCAGGGTACATTTTTCTTTCGAAATCCATTTTACGTATTTCCTGGCAAATCT
>CAYGXR010000069.1:0-7199 GCA_964354095.1 Candidatus Woesearchaeota archaeon | reverse complement strand
AGGCGCATGCCGCAATTAATATCATAGCCAATTCCGCCTGGCGATATGATTCCACTATCTAAGTCAAAAGCAGCAACACCACCTATTGGGAAGCCATAGCCCCACTAGTCTCTCTTGGGACTTTAAGAGAAGTGAGCGTCGGGCATGGCCATTGCAGCTTTTTGTATTCCTGGCAAACAAGCCACATTGCTTATCTGCTCAAAGACCGCAAAGTCCATCTGATTCAGCAACTTCTCTGTTGCAAAAATCCGCGCTGGCACCTGCATCGCAGGGCTATCTTTCTTGTAATCTGGAGATATTTCCCAGATTACTTCAGATATGCGCTTTAATGGCGGTCTTGTAGTTGGTATTTGTATCATAGTCCCACTTTGCTCTAATTAGTTGAGCATTTTAAGCTTTCTGTTCGGCAATAATTTATTTTTTGCTAATTTGCTAATTGATTCTTTTTTATGTATGCTAAATTCGTAATAAGTACTGCCACAGTTATTATGTAGTGGACCAAAGATGCGCGATTCTACGCCATAAAATTCAAACAACCTCTCAGATAATTGAATTAAATTAGATTTTTTAATCGAATTGATGCGAACTCTTGCGACATCGCGCAATCTTTTACGTTTTATTTTTGCGCCTAACATTATTATTCTAACAAATTTTTCCAAAAGAATTTTATTTTCTGGAAACTTCCAATTATAATCCATAAAAGAATTTATTGCGTTTTCAAGAGCCTTTCTCTTTTTTGGATGTAAGAAACCAATATTTTTATGAAATTTAGATAAATTATCTTTACTAAAGATTTGTAACCTAAAAATCTTCCCCCGCGCCAAAGATTTTATCGAAGATTCTATGTTAAAATCTTTTTCAAGAGTATTTTTAATCTGATTTAGGCCTTTCAAATTAATACAATCTAAACCGATCCGTCGGTTTTTTGCCTTCTCTACTTCAACCCAACCCTCACAATCAAAAAAAGCTCTTAGCCATGTGGCTTTTAATTTTTTACTAAACAATTCAACAGGCATACGCCAATCACAGGAGTAATAAGGGCCATAGCGTAATACTTCTTCGTGAATTTTTGATAAGCCAGTATAATAAACGAAACACGGCTTGTATTTGCTATGTTTTTTAATAGACTTGTGCAGTTTAATGCTTGTACCAAACAAATTTCTGAACCGTCTTTTAAAATCACACAGCAAAGTGCGATCTGTATTTATAAAAGATACTATTGTATAATTTTTATGCTTTGCGCTAACATGACCGTCACCACTAAGATAAGCATGAAATGCTGCAAAATCTTCATTTATCTTCATATAAATTAATTGCTATTGCCTATTATAAATCTTTCTGAATTTACAGACTTCATCGGGCATAAATTTCTTCAGTGGTGGCCTTGTAGTTGGAATTTGTATCATCGCAGCTTATGCCTCTGCCTAAAACAAAACTAGAATCTTTTAAGCCTTTAGATGTCAATTACAACCTGAGCTCTCCAGCCTTTCCCTTTCTTCTGCTCCAGTTCAAAGAGGTGCCATGTTGCTGCCTTTGCATCTGCCAGCAACTTGTGCTTTTGCCAGTCTATTTTATCCCCGGAAATTTCTGCGGCAAGCTTCCATAATTTATCTTTTTGCTCAATTTTAACTTTATATTTTGAGAACAGCATCGAATCTGCGTCCTTATAATATATTATCTCATTCAGAAAGTCAACAAACAGATTATTCAGCTGCGCATTCTGCAGCTTGAAAATTTTCTTTGCCTTTGCTGAAACAGTCTTTGTATCAACCATTGTTTCATTCAAAGCCAATGCTGCATTTTCGAATAATTGATTGAGATTTTTCCCGAAAGCTTCGAAAGCTATATCTGCAGTTACAAGCTTATCAAGGAAATTGAATTTGCCTGCTTTTCCTTTTGCCATGCAACGGAGCCTAAAATCAGCTTTAAAAAGGCTTTCTTACTACTACAAGATATACGTGGATGCCGGCAGCGCTAAGGCAAGCTTAGCTGGTCGGCATTGTTTATGCCGGCGTGGCAGAATCCGGTCCTCAGCAAGCGTAGCTTGGCTATGCTTATGATGGGAAAATAATGCGTACGCCTTGAGAGCGTATGCCCGCAAGGGCTTCCAGGTTCAAATCCTGGCGCCGGCGCTTCTCAAAATGAGAATACGAAAGGCAAAACTTGGAGATTTTGAAGAACTTTATGAAATAGGTTTGAAAACACCTGAATTGAAAGTTAGCGAAGATGTTTTCATGGACAAAGACGACTTTGTGAGAAGAATATCTGATAAAAGCCATATATTTCTAGTTGCTGAAGATAAAAAGAAATTAGCGGGCTTCGTATGCGCAAATGCAAAAGACAAAGATAGTCCTTTAATTGATAAATATGCTTGCTTAGTTTATCTTGCTGTTTTGCCCGAATATCGCAATAGACAAGTCGGCTCCAAGCTCTACGAAAAGTGCATTTCGTTGCTAAAAGAAAAAGGAATAACTCATGCCTACGGCTTAGTTAATTCTTCAAGCAAGCCAATACAAAACTTTATGAAAAAACAAGGATTCCAAACAGGCAAAACCCTAATTTGGATGGATAAAAAGCTGTAGCACTGCGCTTTTAATTTGTGTAATTTTAGAATCACTCAACTAATACGTCGCTAAGCGCTTTTGCTTGTCGACTCGCTGTAGCAGCTTCTTTCTGGGAACGAGCTTTTAGATATTTCGCTATGACAAATCTATTAGCCCATATAAAATTTTCATATTTTATTAACTTACCGCATTTGCAATCTACAACTGCTTGTTTTCCATCCATATTTCCCCACGACATAGAATCAGAAACTTCGACATATTTGTCTGGCTCCTTTTTTGCTAACTTCTGGTACTCTTCATAATACCTTGCATCTTCTTCATCTCCTGTATGCAACATTTCGCTTGAAAAATATTGTCTTCCGCATAATTCACACAGTATCGATACAGAACCGCTATGTATCACTGCTACTTTAAACTCTTCTGACGGTGCTGGCAGAGTCTTGGCTGTTTTCCCCATATCTCTATAAGTTATAATGAAAGAAATTTAAAACTTGCCTTTTGGCGTGTGCCTGGCAAGGCTAAGATTTATAAATCAATTTTCTGAGTCAAGCTTATGTCATCACATACTAAAAAGGTCGGATCAGCTGGCCGCTTTGGCGCTCGCTATGGCCTTAGAATCAGGAAAAAAGTTACTGAAATTGAAGCAATACAAAAACAGAAGCACAAATGTCCTGTCTGCTTCAAGTTTGCTTTGAAAAGAATAGCATCAGGAATCTGGCAATGCAATTCCTGTAATAGTAAATTTGCCGGAAAAGCTTATGAACCTGGTTTGGAAAAGCCGTTAGTTGTGCAAGAGGTAAGATAATGTCATACAAATGCTTTTACTGCCAAAAAACTTTGACTAAACTGGATATAGAGAAGAGAATAATCTGCCCATACTGCAGCGCAAGAATAATTATGAAAACAAGGCCTGAAACTTTGAAAAAAGTCAAGGCACGATAATAATATTATGTTCACCTCTGAAATAGAAGCAAAGGGCGACAAAGCTTTTTTGAAAGCTTGTTTTGAAGCCTTGGAGCCTGAAACTGAATTCAAAACAGAAAGGGCGCATTACACGATGAAGCTTGGCAAGACCCTGATAATAAAAATAGAAGCCCAGGATGCAACGGCATTCAGGGCAGTGACGACAACAATCACAGGCTTGCTGTCGATTGTTGAAAAAGCCTGGAAGCAAAAGTAAGGATTGAAAATAGCGCGAAAATGTTTGGCGAAAAGTGATTTCGCGAATCTTATTCGCTGGAGCTCATAAGATGGTAGAAAAATCACATGATGAAGGAGTACACGAGAAAATACAGGAGCTGCAATTATTGCAGCAAAGGCTGAGCCTTTTTGCTGCGCAGAAGCAGCAGTTCCAGCTGCAGTTAATTGAAGCAGACGGCGCACTTGCCGAATTAGAGACAGCAAAGCCACCTGTTTACAGGATGGTAGGCGAGCTGCTTGTTGAAAAACCGATTGCTGACCTTAAGAAAGAGCTCAAAGAGAAAAAGGAAGAATTTGAATTAAGAATGAAGACGATTGAAAAGCAGGAATTAAAATCAAGGGAAAGAGCGCAGGAACTGCAGAAAGAAGTTGCTGCATCCATGAAGAAATGAAGTTCCTGCAGATTCTGACTTTAATCTGGACTGCACTAATTTTTACATTCTCGATAATTAAGCCTCCGACGGCGGGCACAACTGATATGATAACCCTGCATTTTGCAGCCTATGCTTTCCTTGCCGTATTGGCTCTAAGCTCAACAGCTGGAAAACGGCTGAAGGTTTTCACCGCTGTTGTGTGTTATGGAATAGCTTTGGAGATTTTACAGAATTTCACTGGCAGGACTTTTTCTCCTATTGACATAACTGCAAATTGCATAGGGGCTTTAGCTGCAACAGCTGTTTTCTGTTTGGTAAACCGGCAAAACTCTTAAAAGCCATACTGTTGCAGTAAAAGCACAATTGGTTCAAAGTCGGAAACTAAATCAAAATGGGTTCAATCGACGAGGTGCACGAACTACTGAATTCTATACTTCAAGATTCATCATTATCCAAAAATATCCGGGAAATTCTTGCTGAAATCAAAGAAGAGCTGAATGACGAGAAAAATATCGAACTTAAGATAAATGCCGCCCTGCAGAAGACAGAAGATCTTTCCCTAGACCCTAATTTGAGCGCTGATATTCGCACTCAAATCTGGAATTTGGCCACTTTATTGGAAGGGGCACAGCGTGGCTAATTGTTTTCTGCTATGCAGAAAAGCTTATAATATAGAATGATTTTGATTAAAACAAGGTGATAACATGGCACTTTTTGACAATTTGAAAAAAGTCTTTACTACTCAGGATTCTGACGTAGAGCTTGGGGAAGATTATGTTGAGCTAGAGGCCGATATAAAAGACCAGAAAGCAAAGGTTCTTGTAAGACCTTTTACTTTGGAAAAATTTGACGATATAAAGGAAGTTATCAATGCCGTTCGAGAAGGGTTCACAATCGCTATATTGAACATTGAGCCCTTGAAAGACAAAGACCTTGCTGAGTTGAAGCGCGCAATTGACAAGATAAAGAAAACAGTGGAAGCAAATGAGGGAGACATTGCAGGCTTCGGGGAAAACTTCCTGGTTGTAACGCCCAGCTTTGCAAAAGTCTGGAGAGCCGCCGCAGCTAAGAAAGCAGAAGCTGAGGACTCTGGAACTGAGGAAGAGCTGTAAGATAAAGCCTTGTATGAAATTAAACTAAAGCAGCGTCAGCACTCTTCAGGTCTGGATGAGTTTGTTTATGCCTGGGCCAAGCTGATGCTGAAAAAGTAAAGTTTTTAAGTCTATTATTTACAATATTAACATGAAAACGAAACAAATCGACTTGGAAAAGTGCATTTCTATGTATTATGACATGTTTTTAATTAGAACGTTCGAGGAAGTCATGCCAGCTTTGATTAATCAAGGTAAGATGATACGAGCAGTGCATCAGTATATTGGACAAGAAGCAGTTGCGGTAGGAGTTTCTCACGCACTAACAAAACAAGATAAAGTAACGTCAAATCATAGGTGCCATGGCCATTACCTTGCAAAAGGGGGCAATCCGAATGCGCTAATGGCAGAACTTTATGGTAAAGCAGATGGCTGCAACAATGGTAAAAGTGGCACCATGCGAATAACTGATTTGGACATAGGCATTTTATCTACGGGAGTTGTAGGTAGCATGGTTCCTGTTGCGTTAGGCATTGCAATGGCAAATAAGTTATCAAACAATAAACGGGTAGCTGTAGCATTTTTTGGAGACGGCGCGTCCAATACGGGTGCGGTTTATGAATCGCTTAATCTTGCTGCATCATGGTCGTTACCGATAATATTTGCCTGCGAAAATAATATGTATGCATTAACAACCCCATTCAAAGAATCTTCACCAGTGGAAATATATGAACGAGCAAAGGGTTTTGGATTAAGAGCCACAAAAGTCGATGGTATGAATGTTTTATCAGTTTATGACGCTGCAAAAGAAGCTGTAAAGAATGCCCGGGAGTGCAAACCGCAGTTTATAGAATTTAAAACATACAGATACTGCGGGCATTATGTTGCGGGCGAGGAAAAATATAGAACAAAAGATGAATTAGAATTATGGAAACAAAAAGATCCTATTTTGAATCTCAAAAATTATTTATCAGATAAAATAGATAAACAAAAAATTGAGAATTTAGAACGTAAAGCAAATCTGGTTGTTAAAGACGCAATTACTTTTGCAGAAAATTCTCCATGGCCAGACTTGGATAATACAACGCGGGGTGTTTTCAAATGAATCAAAGAAAAATAAATATTAATAAAGCCATAAATGAGGCGCTTGCAGAAGAAATGTCAAGAGACAAATCCGTAATTTTAATAGGTGAAGATATCGGAAAGTATTCCACGGTGGGGCCCATAGAAGATTTATATAACAAGTTTGGTCCAAAAAGAGTTTTTGATACGCCTATCTCCGAAACAGCATTGACTGGTTTGGGTATTGGTGCAGCAATAAGTGGTTTCAAGCCAATAATAGAAATAATGCACATGGACTGGGCTACTATTGCACTGGACCAAATTGTAAATAATGCGGCTAAATTTTCATATATCACCAACGGAAAAACTAACGTACCATTAACTATCAGAATTGTATGCGGCGGGGGGAGAGGTTACGGACCTGATCACTCGCAAAGTTTTGAATCTTGGCTTATTCACACGCCAGGATTGAAAGTTGTAGCGCCATCAAATCCTTATGATGCTAAAGGCTTGTTAAAATCAGCAATACGTGATGGTAATCCCGTAGTTTATATTGAACATAAATTATTGTATAACATAGAGGGGGAAGTTCCAGATTCTGAATACATTGTTCCGATTGGAACGGGCAGGATTTTGAAAGAAGGCAAAGATGCGACTATTGTTGCCACATTAGCAGCAGTGCCAAAGGCAATTAAAGCACAAGAGATATTAGAAAATAAAGGGATAAATATAGAACTTATAGATCCAAGAACTTTAAGCCCGCTCGATTCAGAATTGATAATAAATTCCGTTAAGAAGACCGGAAGGTTACTAGTTTCTCATGACGCATTTGGCAGAGCAAGTTTCTCTTCGGAGGTTATTGCGCAGGTAAGTGAAAAAGCCTTAGATTACATGAAATCACCACCGAT
>CAYGXR010000068.1:0-4116 GCA_964354095.1 Candidatus Woesearchaeota archaeon | reverse complement strand
AACATTGCCAGCACATTCCACAAGAATTTCAGGCTTGAAACGCTAACTCCTAAGAATTTGGAAGTTATACGACTACGCTAGGGAAATCCCTACAGGCTTGAGAAAGTTTTCCTTGCCAGCTTGGCAGTTAATTAAGTTTTCTGAAATTAAGAGATAGCAATTAGCCAGTAATCGAGAGTTTAGTTAAAAGAATCTTATCAACTGTATAAATCTCACTCAGGGCTTTTCTTAAATCAGTTGTTATCTTATCAATTATGTTGGGGTCGAATAACTTTGCCGCTTCTGTTTCTTTGACTTCGTTTGCCAGGAATTCTTTTGTTTTGGCAAGTATTGCGCCGCGTTCAGAATGGTGCATTTTTTTCAGGTTTAAATAGAATAATTTGACTGTGGCTGTTTTGCCATCTTTTGTGGCACCTTTCACTACATAAATAAACCTGTCTTTGTATCTTCTGGCAGTTCTCTGCACAAATGATTCTGCAAGATAATAACTCTGGGGCTCCGTCCTTAATTTGTCGCCGACTGCTTCAACAATCTGCAGCTTGTATTTTTTGTTCAAATCACGAGGCAGGCCGGTAAGCATCTGCCCGCTAACATCGACCAATTTTTTGACTGTGGATTCTGCAGAAACTGCAGGCATATCAGCAAGCTCTTTTTTGCCGAAAACATCTGGTGATAAAACTGTAAACCAACGCTTCTTGACTTTTGCAACTGCTTTTGTTTCAGCCATTCAATTAACCTACCAGTGTATAGCTCCAGTTTTGAGGCAACTTGCCTGTGCGTTTGTAATATTTTGACAGCCTTCTGATTTTAGCTTCTATCAGCTGCAAGCCTCGCTTGCTGTGAACATCTTTCTTGTTCTTATCCAGATGCTTTTTGCACTGGATTGCCCGCTTCAATAAATTTTGTATATCTTCAGGAACATCTGCCAGAAGCTTGTTTTCCTTTAAAATTATGGCAATCTTTTTGCCTGTGCTTTTCTCAACTTCTGGCACACCATAAGAATCTCTCAAAATTGCACCTATCTGTGCCGACTTGTAACCTTGTTTTGCAAGCTTTACAACAAGGGCCTCGATTTCCTCTTTCTTGTACTGTACCCACGCTGGTGCTGGCGCTAAAAGCGGCTTTTTGCTTCTTGAAGCCCCTCTCCGCCTAGCATGTATTCTTGCCATCTTTTTTCAACTGCCCCATAAGGCTTTAAAAGACTTTTCGCTATATAGAGACATGGAGTGCGTGACGGCAGACTACCAGACAATCTTTAACATAATTAAAAAGGACTACCTCTCAATAACTCGCGTAGGCATCGGCCGCCATGCTGAAGAAAGGGAATTTAAGGACCTTCAGCCAGGCAGGCTCGAGAAATTCTTTGGAAAATGGAAACACTATTTCAGGCTTTATGCTAAGGCGGATAAATATGATGTTTGCATAGAGCGCGATATTTTTGATTTTAACAAAATAAGAATATACGCAGATACAAAAATCGCACTTGAAAGCTTGCTCACTAAATAGGCGCTTTTTCCTTATATCTTCCCCTTTGCTCTACCTTTTTTAATCTGTCAAGAACTGCTTTGTTTTTGTAATGTGATTCAAAGATTTTCCAGCAGGCTTCCCAGATTTCAAAATGCTTTGACCTAAGGCATTCCTTCAATAAATGCAGGTCAACAGCCTTATCCTCAATTCTGTCAGAATGCTCTGAAAGGCCAAAATCAATAAGATAAATCATTTTACCTTTTAGAATCATGTTGCTGGTAGTTAGGTCTCCATGTACGATGCCTGCATCGTGCATCAGCTGTGTCTGCTCTGCAATCTGCTTGAAAATATGAACATCCTTTGTTTTGTCAAGGTAATCTCTTATTTTCGGCCCATCGATAAATTCTATCTCCAAAACTGCTTTTTCGGCGTCAAATTTCAAAACTTCTGGAACATTCAAGCCTGCTCTGAGAAGTTTATGCAGGATTCTAGCTTCTGTTTTGGTACGTTCTTTTCTTAATTTAACATCAATTTCAGGAATTCGATAGGATTTTGAAATCCTGTCCTTGAGTATTTTGCCTTTATCCTTATACAGAATTGCCTCAGCACCTTGTGCTATTTTAATTTTATACATATTTAAGAAAATCCTCTTTTGAAATTTTACATTCTTCAAGTATTTCTAACAAAGTCCCTTTTGCCAGCTCTGGATGTATCGGCACTATTGAAGTTATATTTCCTTTTCTAATTTTGACATGGCTTCCTTTTTGGCTAATCGCTGCAAAACCGAAATGTTTTGTTAAAATCTTGAGAACTTCAGCGCCAGACAAGGTTGGCAACTTCATTTTTTAACAACAATTGTTGCGAGGCTAATGTCTTTCAATTCTAGCTTTGGCTCATTTTCTAGATAGAGTTCTATTGCTTCCTTTATGTTATCCAGAGCTTTGCCATAGCTCGTGCCTTGGCTTACGATTTTAAGTTCAATGCATTTAGCTATGTAGAACTTGTCTTCTTTTTCAATCAAAATGGTGAACTTTTGGTCCATACTAATATGAGGAAAGCAAGCTATAAAAAGATAGTGCCTGTGCCTAAGCTATTTTCAGTCTCATTTGTTTTCTACAGTATATAATATTCCAAACCTTTAAATACTATCATGTTCTAGTCTATTTATGGCAACCAAAAAGGTGTGCCGGAATTGTTAGAACTCCGTTCTTAGCCAGTTTTATAAAGCATAAATGTTCTTCTCAAAGCTATGCCCGATTAGCTCAGCGGCTAGAGCGCTTGCCTGTTATCCCAGAAACGGGGTTGAAAGCGAGAGGTCTGAGGTTCGAATCCTCAATCGGGCGCTTAGGAGAAATGAGGTAAAATGGCTACTGAATATGTTCGGATAGAATCTGCCTTGTCAGACAAGCAAATCGGCAAAACAGTTTCAATCCGCGGATGGATTTACAGAAAGCGGGACCAGAAAGAGCTAATTTTCTTGATAATCAGGGACAGCTCTGACATTATTCAGGCTGTTATAAAAAAAGGCTCTAAGGCCTGGAAAGCTGCCGAACAGATTACAATTGAAAGCTCCTGCGAGCTTTCTGGCAAAATCAAAAAAGATGCGAGAGCACCGACAGGCTACGAGCTTGATGTTTCTGATTTTAAAATTGTTGGCTTAGCTGAAAGATTTCCAATAACCAGGGACTTCAGCCCTGAATTCTTGCTTGATATCAGGCATTTGTCTGTCAGAAGCCAGAGGCTGCAGCAAGTCTGGAAAATCCGCAGCACTGTATTTACTGCGTTCAGGGAATTCTTTTTGCAAAGAGGATATTTTGAAACGCACGCCCCTTTCTTTACTAAAACTTCTGAAAGCGGCCTTGAGCTGTTCGAAGTAGATTATTTTGGCAAAAAAACGAGATTGGCGCAGACTTGGCAGTTTTACGCTGAAGCTTTGCTGCCTGTTTTAGAAAAAATATTTACAATTGCGCCATCTTTCAGGGCTGAGAAATCAAAAACAGCAAGGCATTTGACAGAATATTGGCACGGAGAGATGGAATCTGCCTGGATGGACCTAGATGGACTTGCAAAAGTCTGTGAAGAATTGATTTCATACATCTGCCAGAAGGTTGCAAAGGATTGCATAAAAGAATTAAAATTATTGGGCAGGGATCCAAAACAATTTGCGGCAATTAAGCCGCCATTCCCGCGCATCACATACACAGATGCCCTGAAATTGCTGAAGAAAGATGGCATGAAAGTTACCTGGGGCAAGGATCTGCGCACTCCTGAAGAAAAACAATTAACAGCACATTACGACAAGCCAGTAATTGTAACGCATTACCCGAAAGAAGTCATGGCTTTTTACAAGCCTCGTGACCCTAAGGATAAGAAAACGGCGCTGTGTTTCGATGTTCTTGCACCAGAGCTTGGCTTTGAGATAATCGGCGGTTCTGAAAGAGATTTGGACATAAAAGAAATGACAAAAATACTCAAACAAAGAGGTGAAGATCCTAAAGATTATGATTGGTATTTTGACACAAGAAGGTATGGCGCAGTCCCCCATGCAGGCTTTGGCATGGGCATGGACAGGATTGTGCAATGGATTTGCGGCTTGGAAAGCATTAAGGATGCAATACCTTTCCCGAGAACAATGGAAAGGCTGACGCC
>CAYGXR010000067.1:0-5228 GCA_964354095.1 Candidatus Woesearchaeota archaeon | reverse complement strand
AATGGCAGGCTGCCTGGGCCGATGCTAGACTAGGCTCTGCAAAAGCTGACAAGAAAAAGCCAAAATTCTTCATAATCTTTGCATATCCTGGAGTTTCAGGATATCAGCACATAGGCCACATGAAAGGATTTACTTACACAGATATTTTTGCAAGATACAAGAGAATGGCTGGCTTTAATGTTTTATTTCCAGTTGGCGTTCACGCATCTGGAAACATTGCAATTGCTTTTGCGTCCAGAGTGCAGAAAAAGGATTCTGAATGGCTGGCTTATCTGCGCAGAAACGGCGCAACAGAAGATGAAATCAAGCACATGACAAATCCGCTAAAGGTTGTTGACTATTTCAACAAAAATTATATTGAAACCTGGAAAAAATTCGGCTTTATTTCAGATTGGGACAGATTTACCTGCACAACATACTCAGATTACAACAAATTCATACAATGGCAGTTCCTGAAATTGCACAGAGAAGGATTATTGGTGCAGGGGCCTTACTTTGCAACTTTCTGCCCCGCGCACGGTCCTGTGGCAGTTGATCCTTCTGAAACAGACATATCAAAAGGCGGAAATGCTGAAAAGCTTGAATACATTTTGCTGAAATTCAAATTTGGCACTGAATTTCTGGTTGCAGCTACATTAAGGCCTGAAACTGTATTTGGCCAGACAAACCTTTGGGTAAATCCAGACATTGATTATGAAAGAGCGATGGTTGGAGATGAAACCTGGATTGGCAGCCATGAATTTTTTGAGAAATTGAAAGAGCAGAAGAATAAAATCACGATAATGGGCAAAGCTCCTGCAAGGACCTTAGTCGGCAAAAAAGCTGTTGCTCCTGGCGTTGACAGAGCAATTCCAATTTTGCCTGCAACTTTTGTCTCTCCTGTTGTTGGCACTGGCATCGTAACATCAGTTCCGAGCGATGCGCCCTATGATTACATCGCTCTGGAAGAATTGAAAAAAGACGCTGAAACTTTGAAGAAATTCGGAATCAGCAAAGAAGCTGTAAAAGAAATAGAGCCGATTTCAATCATACAGTCAAAAGGTTACGGCGAATTTCCTGCTGAAGAAATAATTTCCAAGTTATCAATAAAACACCAGAATGATCCTGCATTAGAGCAGGCAACTGCAGAGTTATACAAAGTTGGATTCCATACCGGAATTATGAAGAAAAATGCGGGCAGGTATGCTGGCCTGTCAGTAGCAGAAGCCAAAGAAAAAATCTCTGCTGACTTGAAGAAACAAAAACTTGCAGATATAATGTATGATTTGTCTGAAGAAGTTCTCTGTCGTTGCGGTTTGAGAATTATTGTAAAAAAGATTTCAGACCAGTGGTTTATCAAATATTCTGATGCTGGGCTGAAATCAAAATCAAAACAACACATCAAGGATATGAAAATATGGCCTGCAGATTTTGCAAAAAATCTGCCTGGAATTATCGACTGGTTCCAGGATCGCGCATGCGCAAGACTGGGAAACTGGCTAGGTACCAGTTTGCCGCAGGATGAGCGCTGGACTATTGAACCAATTGCAGATTCTACATTATATCCCGCATATTACATTGTTTCAAAATATACAAATGCCGGTAATTTGAAATATGAAGAGCTAACAGAACAGTTCTTTGATTATGTATTTTTGGGAAAAGGCAGGCCAAAAAAGCCAATTTGGAAAGAAATCCGGGAAGAATTTTTGTATTGGTATCCCCTGAACTTGAACGTCGGCGGAAAAGAACATCAGACAGTTCATTTCCCTGTTTTTATCATGAACCATGTCGGCCTGCTAGACAAAAAAGACTGGCCTTTGGGCATTTTTGCATACGCGTGGATTACTGGAAAGGGCGGAGGAAAGGTCAGCAAAAGCAAGGGCGGCGCACAGCCCATTCCAGGAGCTATTGAGAGGTTTACTGTTGACGGCATGCGGCTGTACTATGCGCACGGAACTCCTGCGTTTGAGGATACAGAATGGGACGAAGATGTTGTTGTAAATTACAGAAAACAAGTTGAGCGCATTGTTGCAACAGCTGAGGAATCTGCAAAAGGCAAGGACAAGCAGAACAAATCCCTTGACAGCTGGCTGATTTCCAGAGCAAATACAACAATAAGAAATGCCACAAACAGCATGGAACAGCTTGATTTGAGAAAGACTGTTGACTTTGTTTTATTTGAATTCATCAAGGACTTGCAATGGTACCAGCGTCGTGGCGGAGCAAATAAAAAATTGCTAAAAACAATTCTCAGCAACTGGTTGAAACTTTTAACACCGTTCACACCCCACATTGCAGAAGAATTATGGTGCAAATTAGGAAATAAAGGATTAATCTCTAAGGCAAGCTGGCCATCTTTCTCCGATAAGAAGATAAAACAAAGTTTAGAAGCTTCAGAGCTTGCAATAGACAAGGCAATTTCAGACATAAGAGCTATCCTCAAGATAGTAGGAAAGCCGGCAAAGCAAATCTTTTTGTATGTTATCCCAAAAGAGCTGGACTTTTACAAAGAATCGGAAAAGTTCCTCAGCAAAGAGCTTGATGCAAAAGTAAAAGTCTGGTCAGTTGCAGATAAAAAGAAAAAAGATCCGCAGAATAAGTCATCAAAAGCTAAGCCTGGAAAACCTGGGATTTACATAGAAACTTAAGCTAATTTCTTGATAATTTGTGGCAAGCTCAGCATTTGCTCTTTTCCTGATTTCATATCCTTTAGCTTGAGCTTCTTTTTCTTTAGCTCTTCAGGGCCGATTAAAATCACATATGGAATTTCCTGCTTGCTTGCAAATTCCAGATTTTTGGAAATTCCTCTGCCAATCAGGTCAAAATCTGTGTTTATTCCTTCTTTTCTGAGTTTTTGCACTATTGGGATAATATCTACACCTGCAATTGGGATTATGAAAACTTTTGTTATGCTCTTTTTTGCTTTGGTTTTTGTTTTTAGAATCTCATAAAGCCTTTCAAAACCCAATGCTAAGCCTGTTGCGGGGGTTTTTTGCCCTGTGTAAGCTCCAATTAATTCATCATAACGGCCTCCACCTGCTACACTTCCAAAACCTTCGCCTGCATCGAACTCAAAAACCAATCCGGTATAGTAATCCAGCCCTCGAACTAGACTTAAATCAAAAATATAATTCTTTATTCCAAATTTTTCCAAATATTTCAGGAAATCTGTTACAGATTGTTCTGTTTCCTTGCAAACCTTTATTGTTTTCTTGATATTAGCCCAGCTTCCTCTTAATTTTAACAGGCTTAGGATATCGCGGATGCTTTGTGCGCTGACTTTTGCCCGCAATAATTCTCTTCTGACTCCGTCTGCTTTGATATCTTCTATTTTATCAACGATTCTTAGAACTGCGCCCCTGTTCTGATCGGAAACGCCACAATCTTTCAAAAGCTCATTCATCAAAGCCCTGCTATTGATGCGGATTTTGAAATCTATTCCTAATTCTTTTATTACTGCTGAAGCTGCTGAAACAACTTCTGCATCAGCCAATGGAGATGCAGAGCCAATAATATCCAAATCTACCTGCCAGAATTCCCTGAATCGGCCTTTTTGCGGCCTGTCATAGCGCCAAGCCCTGCCAATGTTGTATAATTTGGCTGGCTTTGAAATCTGATATGTTGCCAAAATTCTTGCCAAAGATGGAGTTTTTTCAGGTCTCAACACAAGAAGCCTGCCGCCTTGATCTTTGAAACTGTAAATCTGCTTTTTCTCAACAGATTTTTTCTGCAAAACTTCAGCATATTCGAGAGCAGGGCCTTCCCAAGGTGCAAATCCAAATCTTTCCAAAACTTTGCTGATTTTATTGAACATTTCATTCCTGAGAATTTGATCTTCAGGCAAGAAATCTCTCATTCCTCGGACTGTTTGAACTTTACTAACCATTTGTTTTGCCTCCTGTGATTATTAAGGGGCGGGGGCCGAGATTTGAACTCGGGTCTACCGGGTTCTGTCGTCCGAGCACCGCCATCTGCGATGCGGGAGGACCACAGCCAGTAATTCTAGACCAAGCTAAACTACCCTCGCCATAGATACTTCTGCTACGCGCATTAAAAAAGCTATTCTGGCAACTAGAAATAAGGTTTCTACTGATGAAGGCAACCACATCCGTTTGCCATAATTAAGCTTAAATTCAATGGTTTATAAGGATTATTATGGCTGCTTTGCAAATCGACTGTCCTGGCCACGGAAACAGGAATTATCCAAAAATTATGCTTATTGGCGAGAGGCCTGGGGAAAAAGAGCTGGAATTGGGGCATCCTTTTGTCGGCAGGGCAGGCAAGTTTCTTGATAAACAGCTAGAAAAAATAGGCATAAGTAGGAAAGATTGCTACATTACAAATGTTGTAAAATCCTATGCCCAAGGAAATGTGCCGCCGACTGAAAAAGAAATCGGAGATTACCTTCCTGTTTTAGAGAAAGAGATTGCTGATATTAAACCAAAAATTATAGTTTTGCTTGGCAAAACTGCTGCTAAAAATGTTCCAATCAACACAGATGCAACATACATAGAATTACCACATCCATCTGCAGCTATGAGATTTACAAAAATAAGAAAGAAATTTGAAGCGGGGATGAAGAAGCTAACGCTAGCCTTAAAAGACTTATAGCCTGATTTTTTGCATGTCCCGAGAATCTGATTTAGAAGCTAGGATTAAAAAATTAGAAGCCAGAAAAAATTTCTTAGCGAGACAGGTTAATGAACTAAGCAGGCAGGTAAAACCGCTCCTTAGCCTTGATGAAACTGTAGAATTGTTGCAAGCACAAGAGCTTCCAATTGAGGTAATACCAATATATGGTGCTGTGATTGGCGATGTTGGGTCGGAGAATGAAGACGGTCCTGACAGCAGGACTATAATTTTTGGTAACGGCGCACCATTTGCGCGTTATGTCAGTAAAGTCGGCGGGAAAACTGTTCTCAGGGGCAAGATAATCTACAAGCGCGATAGTCATAATGAAAGCGACAGTTGGGATTTTGCCACATGTATATGCAATGATGGTTTAGCCTTCATGGAGCAGCCCCACATACAGGCCTATTTCATTCCAACATATTTACAAGACATAAAAGAGGAAGAAGGCGAAGAGGACGAAGACGACGAATAAGAATGCTTTTATTTCTCGTTTTGCATTAAATGGCATGGCCATAAAGCACGATTCAATAATACCCTATCTGGAAATTGGTAAAATTTATTTCAATGCTTTTGCTTTTGTTGAAGAGATGGAGAAAGATGCTGTTGATTTGACAATT
>CAYGXR010000066.1:0-7375 GCA_964354095.1 Candidatus Woesearchaeota archaeon | reverse complement strand
ACAAAAGGCGCGAACAGTGTAGTTGTGAAGTCCAGGGGCAAGTTTATCAGCAGGGCTGTTGATGTAGTTGAAGTTGCCCGAAACAGATTTTTGAAAGACCAGCTGGATGTAAAGGGCATAAAGGTTGGCTCTGAGGAATTCACAAACAAGGAAGGCCGGCAAGTCCGTGTCAGTACACTAGAAATTACATTGGGCAAAAAGTAAAAAGTAACATGGCTAAAGCCAAGCTTAAGATTGTTCAGGATAGAGAGAAATGCATAGGCTGCGGAGCCTGCGTGGCAGCATGTCCTGATAATTGGGTCATGGATGATGACAACAAGTCATCTCCAAAGAAAACAACAATAGAAAAGGAAGGCTGCAACAAGCAAGCTGTTGAAGCATGTCCTGTGCAGATAATTAAGATTGTAAAAATATAACAAGCTTTAAATCCTTAATGTTTTATTGGTGTGTTCTATGACTCTAGACACAATATTAGAGCTTCGTATTAAAGCAGGCAAATCGTCAGGCAATAAGGTTCTTGATTTCGCACTTTCAACTGGGGTATATACTGCAGATGTTGTGCATGTTGTAATTACAGACGTATGTGCTTTACAGAAGACATTAGAAGAGCACAGAGGCAAAAGAATCGCGATTGACTACACAGTTGTAGGGAACATGATATCTTCTGGCGGTGTAGCAGGAATCGAGCCCGCTACTCATGATACTGATATTTGTGCCTATTGGGGCACTTTGTCAAGAAAAGGTGACGTTCTTCTTGTCGAACGGAACCCTGACAAAGATTTCGCTAAACTAGTACCCCATATAGTTTGTGTTAATACCGATAATGAACACTGGAGTTATGAAGACCGTTATTTCATGCCTAAACCCAAGTCTGCCTATAAGAAAGGTAATATGCCTGCGTGTTCCTTTTTAAGTAAAAAATGCTATCTCAGTAGCGGTAGTGACTGCTTTTCTCCGGTTAAAGATTGGACTTTTCATTTTGACGGCGATGCCGAAAAATTAATCCAAAAACTTAAGGAACAGTCTAATCCGACAAAGATTAAAGCTTAAATAAAGCTAATTTCTTAGTAGACTAATGGCCACATTACAGCAAACTGTATCAAACATAAAGTCATTAAAGATACAGGGCTCGCAGACAATTGCAGAATCCGCGCTGAGGGCTTGGAATTCTGCCAAAAACAAAAAGCTGGCTTCCAAACTTCTGAAAGCAGCAAGGCCGACAGAACCCATGCTTTTTCGCACCCTTTATGCTGTTGAGACTGGCGCCGATCCCCTGAAACTAATTGAAAAATTCAAGAAAGACAGGCAAAAGATAGCACAAATAGGCGCGAACTTGATAAAAAATAATTCAATAGTATTTACACACTGCCATTCATCAACTGTTGTTGACATTCTAAAAACTGCAAAGGCACAAGGCAAAAAATTTGTTGTGCATAACACGGAAACAAGGCCCGCATTCCAAGGTAGGATAACTGCAACAGAGCTGGCAAAAGCTGGAATCCCTGTAAAGCATTTTGTGGACTCTGCAGCATTGCAGGCTATGAAAAATGCTGATGTTTTTTTGATTGGCGCTGACTGGATATCGCAAAAAGGAGTTGCAAACAAGATTGGCACAGAGCTTTTTGCAGAGATTGCTGCAAAATATTTCAAGATTCCAATTTACTGCTGCAGCCACAGCTGGAAATATTCAGATAAAGGAATAAAATTAGAGCAAAGGCCAGCAAAAGAAGTCTGGCAGAATGCTCCAAAAGGCATTGATGTTCATAATCCAGCTTTTGAAATTGCAGAAGCTCAGCACATTAAGGGAATTATTTGTGAACTGGGCGTGCTGAACTACAAGGAATTCATCAAGAGGGTTAAATGGTAAAGAAATACCGCGGATACCTGCAACTGGGCTACAAGCCGGCAAAAGATGATTTAGTCATGCTGTATAAAATCAAGCCCGCCAAGGGCGTTTCTATAGAGCAGGCTGCAGAAGCAGTTGCAGCTGAATCATCTATTGGAACCTGGACTGAAGTTGCAACAATGTCCCCAAAAATCAAGAAAATGGGCGCGAAGGTCTTTGATGTTGACGGGCATTTTGTGAAAATTGCTTATCCTTTAGAATTATTTGAGCCTGGAAACATGCCACAAATCTGGAGTTCTGTTGCTGGAAACATTTTCAACATGAAAGATGTTGAATTCTTGCGCTTGGAAGATGCGCACTGGCCTGAAAAATTAGCAAAGAGCTTTTACGGGCCTAAATTTGGTATTCCAGGAATTAGAAAATTATTGAAAATCCCATATCGGCCGCTTTGCGGAACAATAGTCAAGCCAAAATTAGGGCTAAATGAAAAAGAACATGCTGAAGTTGCGTATGAGGCGTGGTCTGGCGGCTTGGACATTGTAAAAGATGATGAAAATCTTACATCTCAGCCATTTAACAAATTCCAAAAAAGGGTTGTTGAAACTCTAAAGCTTAGGGATAAAGCAGAGAAAGAAACTGGCGAAAAGAAGATGTACATGGCAAATGTCACTGCGGAAACTTCTGAGATGCTGAAGCGTGCCAAATTCATCAAAGCACAAGGCGGCGAGTATGCGATGGTTGATATTCTGACAGTTGGCTGGTCAGCACTGCAGTCTCTGCGCAAAGAGAATGAGGATTTGAAATTAGTTCTGCACGCGCATAGGGCAATGCACGGCGCTTTGACTCGAAACAAAGAGCATGGAATTTCAATGATGTTTATTGCCGACACTGCGAGATTAATTGGAGTTGATCAGCTGCATATCGGAACTGCAGTTGGAAAGATGGAAGAATCAAAAGAAGAAGTCATGATGATTGGTGAGGAAATTGAGCAGGGTTTTGTAAAAGAAAAAGGCCATCACAGATTGCAGGAAAACTGGCACGGAATGAAGCCTGTTTTTGCGGTATGCTCCGGCGGACTGCATCCTGGATTGATTCCTCCCCTGATGAGAATGCTAGGGAATGATATTATTGTGCAAGGCGGTGGAGGCGTGCACGGGCATCCGCAGGGAACAAAAGCAGGAGCTAGGGCAATGAGGCAGGCAATTGATGCAGTCCTGGCAGGCTCAACTCTGAGAGAATGGGCTAAAAACCATTACGAACTAAAACAGGCAATAGATAAGTGGGGCGCTTATCGCTAGTCTTTACTGTAAAATTGTTACATCTGTTTAAATCCTATTGAAAGATTTTTGCTTCATGGCAGCGCGAAAACCTGCGGTCTTCGCTGGTCATTTTTGCGTTGCAATTGGATAAACAAAAATGGCAATACAAAAATTGAATACAAAGCACGTGGCTATGACCGTTGGTTGCTTTGGCGCGGTAATGCACGCCATCTGGGCAGGCATAGTGTTTGCTGGCATGGCACAAGGCTCGCTGAATCTAGTATTCGGCTTGCACTTCCTCAGCACTGCATTAGCCGTAACTGCCTTCAGCTACTATGAAGCATTGAAGCTGATAGTGCTTGGCTTCATCGGTGGCGCATTCTTCGGATGGTTATTTGCAGCCCTCTGGAACTGGACAGCCACAAAAAGCTGGGCTAAGTAAGGCCACTTTTTATTTTTTATTTTATTTATTTAATTATAAAATAAAATTATACAGAAGACGCAGCTTTCTCAACTTTCATGACAACATAGCCCAAATTTAATATTCCGTGAGACATTTTTTCCTCAATTGGAATCTTTCCACTTTCATTTATCGCTTTTTCTAAATTATCATAAGCTTGCTGCGCAAGCCTGTCAACTTCTTTTCTGGTAGGATGAGGAGGGAGTATTGGAACAGGCGCTCCAACATAGGCAAAATAACCCATTCTGTTGGGCATCGGCTTGAAAGATTTTGATATTTCTCCCATTGGACTTGGAATCAAACGGAAATAAAACCCACCTGGCGAGAACCCTATAAGGCTGTCCATTTCAGGACAACCTGCACACAAATGGTTAAAATTTTCACGGGATAGTGTTAATTCATATTGTATTTTTCGCGTTTTTCCATCTTCTATAAACCGTCTACTGACTTTCATAGCTGGATGCATATCATCTTTCATAATCATATAGATTTCAAAAGGTTAATAAAATGTATTATTTAATTTCCGCTATTAGCAAACATTAAAAACCCGCATTAACTTTAGTGGCAATGGCCACTAAGCTGAAAAGAACACTTGGACTTATCGAAACTACATTCTACGGTGTTGGTGTTATCTTAGGGGCGGGTATTTATGCTCTGATTGGCAAGGCTGCAGGCCTCGCAGGCAATGCAGTCTGGGCTGCTTTTGCAATCGGCGCCTTCATTGCTGCTTTTACAGGATTAAGCTATGCTGAATTAAGCTCGATGTTCCCCAAAGCAGGAGGGGAATATGTTTTTGCCGAGAAAGCATTCAACAAGAGGCTTGCGTTTTTGGTTGGCTGGCTTATAATTGCAGGTGGCGTAATTGGGGCTGCAACTGTATCTTTAGGCTTTGGCGGCTATTTCGCTGCTTTGTTCAACACACCAATAATACCTGTAGCTATAGGTTTGATTATTGCATTATCTTTGCTTAGTGCGTGGGGCATACAACAATCTGCGATTGCAGAGGTCATTGTTACGTTTGTTGAAATGGGTGGTCTTATTGCAATAATAATTTTTGGCTTCAAATATGCAGGGCATGTAAATTATGCCGCACTTCCGCCCCTTGGCTTTACAGGGATCTTAAGCGCAACAGCACTAATCTTTTTTGCATATTTGGGTTTTGAAGATATTGTGCGTTTGTCAGAAGAAACCAAAAATCCGACAAGAACAATTCCGCGTGCACTGATCTTGTCTATAATAATATCGACTATCCTGTACGTTACTGTGGCAATTGCTGCAGTTAGCGTTGTTGGCTGGGAAGCCTTATCGCAATCTGAAGCACCGCTGGCGCTTGTTGCGCAGACAGCTTTTGGGGCTAAAGCATTTTTATTTCTGTCCATAACTGCATTATGTGCGACATTTACAACAGTCTTGGGTATACTGATTGCAACATCCCGCATGCTGTACGGCATGGCAGAAGATGGCGGTATGCCGCAAATTTTACACAGGGTTCATAAAAAATACCAAACACCCTTACTGGCGATCATTGTAACTGCTTTAGTAGCCATAGCTTTTGTTTTGATAGGAAAAATTGAAGTCGTCGCATCATTAACCGATTTTGCACTTTTCATGACATTTATACTGATTAACATATCCTTGCTATGGCTTAGGCACAAAATGCCTGCAACCAAAAGGCCGTTCAGAACATACGCGCCTCTTGCAGCATTAGGTGCAATAACAAGTGTGGCCATGTTATTTTATCTCAACAAAACAGCCTGGCTGATAGGCGCAGCAATGATAGTTGCTGGCTTGTTGGCACACGAGCTCTTTAGAAGACAAAAATAAAATAAAATTAGAAAATTGTACAATTACCTATGTGTAGTTGTAACGTGGTCGTAACCTGTTGCTATGAATACTAATCCAAGGATTGCGAGACCCGCTATTACACTTCCTTGTGGCAGTACTGCAACGCCTAATGCTACTATACCACCGAATAATTGTATCCACCCTATTGTTTTGTGTTGGTTTGCCATAACCTCAACACAAAATCATGGATTATAATGATGTGTCACAACTTGCGAAAAGTCATAAAATATAATAACTAATAGTGTAATTCTATCTGAATGATACCTGAAGCCCGAAAGGATGTTCTTGATGCATTAAAGGAGGCCATAGCTGCAATAAAGGAAAAGCGGCATGCGGACCTGCACGCCATTTCAGACCATGTATTGCATGCAATAACAATCTATCAAGACACGGAAATAGTGGACGTGGCTGTCGCCATTTATGTTCTTGACAAGCTCTTGGAGAAAGAAAAATATAAAACGCACAGAAAAATGAAGCTTTTCATCAAGACTATTCTGCACCAATTGCAGAAAGCAGTGTCGGAATTGGAAAAAGAGAACTATGAGGATTATTCAAGTACCTTGAAGGAAATTCTTGGTGATATGGAGAGTTTCAGCAAGTCAATAAAATTTTACATCGAAGATATAATGCATTTTGCCAGAATCAAGAAGGGCACTAAATTATACGAACATGGATTGTCATTGGGCAAGGCTGCAGAGCTGGCAGGCGTGACAAAATGGGAGCTCATGCCAGCAATCGGAGAAACTGCAATACATGAGCAGTTCATAACACCAAGGAAAATAAATGAGCACAGAATGGAATTTGCGGAAAAGATATTCAAAATCCGCAAAAAGAAGGCAAAAGTAAAATGAGTATCTTTTTTGATTCGTCAACGTTGATAAGCATGGCAGCCACATGTTCCCTGCCATTGCTAAGGAAACTGAAACAGTCTTATGACGGCAATTTTTACATCACAAATTCAGTATATGAAGAAACTATAGGCAGGGCGTCAAAGAGCCTGCGGTTCAGATATGAGGGCCACAGGCTGAAAGAGCTGCTTGATGACGGCGTGATTAAGATTTATCCCGATGAAAATCTTTTTGGCCAGATAAACGACCTGATGAACTCAATCAATCACACATATATTGCAGATGACCGGCCGCTGACCATAGTGCAACTTGGAGAAATATCTACTGCTGTTGCAAGCATGGCCGATGGTGCAGACACTTTTATGGTAGACGAAAGAACTGCAAGACTATTAGTCGAGAACACTTCAGCATTGAAGCCCTGGCTGGAACACAAATTGCACACTTCTGTCAGGATAGACAGCAAGGCGATGGAGCAATGGTCCTCAAAAATATCCGGAAGGTTCGTACCACTGAGGTCTGCCGAATTCGCAATGGCTGCCTGGGAAAAAGGCATTCTTGGAGATGACAAGGATGTATTGTTTGGATTGTTATGGGCACTTAAATTCGCGGGCTGTGCAATAACCGAAGATGAGATAAGCTATTACATGAGGGGGTTAAAGTAATGTTGCTGCTAGGAATTTACCATCAAGCGAAGCGCAGATGGTATGTCATGCCAGCCAACAAAAGCAAAGCTTTTGTGGATCCAGCTGAACATGAGTTCAGCTTGGCTTTGAGAAGCCGAGAAATAGGTTTTTATATGCAAAAAATGAAGGTTAAAAATGGCCAATAACGGACGCACACTAATCCTGCTTGAAGAACAAACAATTCTTTCACGAGAAAGAACCATGCAGCAGTACATGTCTACAGGCCTTGCATTTATAGCTTTAGGGCTTGTTGTGATACAATTGCTTGGAAAAGTTCCATATAACGTATACCTGGGAGCTATTTTGGTTTTGATAGGTCTTTGGCAGGTGTGGCAGGCATATCTCAGACATAAACGCTATAGAAAACTTGCCAGAAAATTGCGGCGTAGAGAAAAAGGTTTGGGCTTGGAAGTTGGCGAATAGCATGGCTGCAG
>CAYGXR010000065.1:0-3838 GCA_964354095.1 Candidatus Woesearchaeota archaeon | reverse complement strand
ATAAGACCTAATATCTGCGGGCTGAGGAGTATCTGGCCTATCTGGAAAAACAGATATGTCATTGCCTGCTGCGACGCTGTTGCACCTGGCCCGCCTGTGGGGGTTATGTTAAGCTGCTGGGCCAAAACCGGATTCTGTATGAATATTGTGACTTCCGGAAAAGTCAGGCTGTACACAATCACGACTATAAATATGAGAATAAAAATGAAGGGTATGGCTGCTGTTGGCGATTTGAAGACCTCTGCAAGTGTTTCGCCCTTTACTCCGATAAATGTGAAAATCAAAATTGCTAGGACTATCATTATCAGGAAGATTGTCATGAAAGGAATCAAAAGATTGATGAATGAAACAGCTTTTGCAAATGATATGAACACAAGGCCAATAACAGTAGCTATAATCGCGTTAACGCCTTTCGTTTCGCCAAAGGGCTTGTATTTTGTAAGCATGGCATAGGTTCCTGCCATAATTAGCAGAAATGGGAGTATTGTGTCATAAACACCAAAGCTTTTCAGAATGCCAAGAGCGTCAACAAGGGTGGCCATAGGTTATTATACAAATAAGCATTATAAAAGTTTACTGCTTGCAGGGTTTAGTTTGCGGAGCTCAAAATCATGGCCTTGTATCTGATTTTGTAACCATGTAGATAACGCCGCCAACTATTCCAAGTATTATCATCAGGCCAACAAGGAGCGCAACCGTATCTGCAGATACTTCTCCTGTTATCGGAATAATGCCCGTCAAGAACTGGCTAAACGCATAAAGCGCGGGGACGTTTGGTCCTAATACAAAACCGAGTATAGCCACAAAAATCACTAAGACAATAATGGCTATGATGTACAAAGTAACTGGTTTTTGTGCGAATGGACCCTTTTCCCCGAATGAAATTCCAAACAGGCCCAAAACCATCAGCAGCAAAACTACAACTATTATCAAGAACGAAGCCTGCGGTAGCAATGTTGAAATTGCATCAACCACAGGAGTGTATACTATAACTAAAAATGCCGAAACTAACGCAACAATTGTTGCGGCAGATTTCGCGGTGCCTGTCGGCTCTTCTCCAAGAACTTTTGTTTTTATCAAGACTGCATAAACTATCGAAAATACAAGCAGGAAAGGCAGTATGACCCTGAAGAAGCCGAAATTCTGCAGCAAAGTTATTACCTGATCCAAAGGCCCTAAATTGCCCTGATTAATTGCGGCTTGTACTAGAAAGTTAATGGCCATAAACTTTCTAATAGAGCTGTAGAATATAAATGTTATGATATTGTGAATTTCTGAAATCCTGTTGCTAAGGGGTAATCTCTGTTGGCTTGTGTGCCTTAAGCGAATATTCGCGGAAGAAAAGCCAGCTAATGTTAAGGGATTACCTCTAGTTTGGCATTATTTCCTTTATAAAGACCCTTAAACCGAAACCTTTATAAATATCCTTTCTATATAGTAAGTATAAGAGAAACATAAAATGATAAACCAATATACAATAACCAAAAAGATAGCCAAGCAAGGCAAGCAGGCAGTATTAGTTATACCCAGCTTGCTGAAAGATGTGCTTAAACCAGGCACTCTTGTCAAAGTAACGCTTGACATTCTTGGAGGTTAAAATGACAACACCGCAAAGCATAGTTGACAAATTGAGAGGGCTAGAACAAGCTGCCCAGGATATTGTTGGACAGCCTGTTGATGCTTGCCAAGATAATTGCAAAAGGAATTATGCTCCTATGGGAATTAATGAGAAATATTGCGCCATGGTTTTAGAAAAAAGACTTGAAAAAGATAACAAAGACACAGATTATTGCGCATCAAACTGCCCTTACAGGAAGCTGCTCAAATCTGGGGGTAACTAAAATGGCAGGTCGCATAAAGCAGGCTTGCAGAAATATTAAACAAAAAGCCAGTGATTGGCATGCTGCCCAACCCGGCCAAAGAATCAAAGACTGGGCAAGATATAGCAGGCCAGCTCTGTGGCTGGCTAGAAAAGGCCATAACGCCAAAGAAAGATTTTTAGATGAGATAGAAGAGGTCGGCAACTCTTTTGCGTATGATCTTCCAAATGACGCTAAACAAGCGCTTTTGCATCCTATCCAGACTTTTAAGGATGTTACAGACGAGATCGAAAACCGACTTTATCTTCATGAACGCTATCGCAATTGGTGCAGAAGGAGACGCCTGATGCAAAAAGCTAGAGATAGTGTTAGATTGCCTTTGTATGAGCGGCTTGCTGACAGGCTTCGAAGTTATCATCCTTATGTAAGCGACGGCTATAGAAGTAGAGCAGAAGCTCGTCAGGGAGAACCATTGCCAGCCCCAAAGCCACGGCCAAGTGCTACAGCTGCTGCGAATGCAAGAGCTGCTGAGCAGCCAAGAGCAAACGAAGATGTTGGATTTGCACGTCCAGGCTATGACCTAGAGGCAGCTAAGATGGTAACATGGAAAGATTTCTTTAATTTCACAATGCCAGAACAGCCAACTGATAAAGTTTTTGGAACCTGGGGATTAACAAAGGTGTACAAGCTTGAAGATATAGTTGTCGGGCACAATCCAGATTACGAAGGGAATTATACTCAATTAGAAGATCCTAAAGATGCTGCAATTCTTGCAGACAGCTTAGCAAGCAGAATTGGTCACACCAACCTGGTTGGAACACTTGGCAGATGGTCTGACTATTTTACACCTCCTAAAGAGGACGGCGATGAAATAGTTGCTGCATATAATCTGGAAAGCGTTTTCCACTCTGACTATAAAAGACATGTTGAATACAGGGCCAACACGAAAACCGGCAAAGTCGCAATAAAATATGTTTGCGACGAGCCTGTCCCAGAGGAAGTAATTGCAAAAGACTTGAACAAATTATACAACGCTCTTGTTGAAAGGAAAGGCTATTTTGTCGAAAATGCCAAAGCAGGTAGCCAAAAGGAAAAAGCCCCTGCAGAAAAGCCTGCTGATCTTAAAAATGAAATCAAGGCCAAAGATGAGCGGGGCTCTCCTGCCATGCTCGAATATGATGCACTCCCAGCCGATAAAAAAGAAGCTGTGGATCAATTGTATAAAACGATACATGAAATGCCAGTACAGGAATTTTACAAAGGGATAGTTCCTGCGCTTGCTGCAGCTGCTGGCGGCTAATCAGGCCTTAAGTTTTCTCTCCAAAAGTCTTTGCTGCGCTTCTAAATTTCTCTCATAATATTCCTGCTTTCTTATTTCATGCTCAATTTTGCGAACGTTATCTTCATAGACATCTTTTTGCTTCTCCATCTTGTGTATGTGGTGATCAAACACATCTTCTGCTTTTCTCTTCTTATCCTCCAGGTCTCTTATCTGATCTTCTATTTGGCGCACTATTTTCTCCTGACGTTCTTTTTCGCGCTCTAACTTTCTTATTTGTGTTTCAGTCATTTTCCTCACTCACCTGATTCTTCTCCCCTAATGTCATTTATTAACATAACTGCCTTTTCAAATAGATTCCTTTGGAAATTCTTCATCTGCTCGAGCTCATCAAAGATTTCTGCAATTGTTGCTTCAAGCTCTTTTCCCAAAACTTCAGAAGCCCTTTCGACCCTGCTGAAATATATTTCCAGGGCCTTAAACACGGATTCAGCAGCATCCAAATCCTTTCCTGCTTCTTCCAAGTTTGTTCTAGCATACCTCAGATAATCTACTGTATCCAGCTCTGAATTCTGCTTTTTGCAGTCATTTATCCTGTTTACCGCCTGCAGAATCTCGTGCGCAGCATTTGACATCTTATGCTTTACTTCAAGCTCAAAAGTCTCCGCAGGCATTAACATTTCTGATGCTGACGCATGATTGAATTTCTCATTAACTTTCTGTATATGTCTCATATCCA
>CAYGXR010000064.1:0-2691 GCA_964354095.1 Candidatus Woesearchaeota archaeon | reverse complement strand
CTTGAAAGCTCTTCTTTTCTCTTGCTGCTAAGCGTTTTCTTTGGGCCGAAAATCTGCGGGGACTTTACACCTGTGATAACAAGCATAGCCCTTATGCTGTTTTGCAGTTCTGGGCTGATTTGTGCTCCCCAGATGACATTCGCAGTGTCATCCAGCTTTGTTGAAACTGTTTCAACAACTTTCTTTGCCTCGTCTAATGTCATGTTAGGCCCGCCCGAAACATTAATCAATGCTCCCGAAGCACCTGTAATATCCACATCAAGCAGAGGATTTTTGATTGCTTTTTCAACAGCTTCTGTTGCCCTGTTTTCAGTGTCGGATTCGCCGACGCCTATCATCGCGATTCCGCCGCCAGTCATGACTGTTCTGATGTCGGCAAAGTCCAAATTGATAAGGCCAGGTTTTGTAATTAATTCAGCTATGCCTTTTACAGCATTAGTAAGAATTTCATCAGCAACTTTGAATGCAGTATGCAATGGCAAATCCGGAGCCAATTCGATGAGCTTGTCATTAGGAATTACAATTAATGTATCTGTAAACTGCTCCAATCTCTCCAGGCCATTGGTTGCATTCTCAAAGCGCTTGTGGCCTTCCATTGTAAACGGCAAGGTTACAATTGCAACTGTCAGAACTCCGAGTTTCTTGGCGATTTCAGCAATAACCGGAGCTGCGCCTGTGCCTGTCCCGCCGCCTAAACCGCAGGTAATAAAGATCATGTGGGCATCCCTTAACGCTTCCTTCAGGTCAGCCTCGTTTTCTTTAGCCGCATCTTCCCCCACCTTGGGGTCTGAGCCTGCGCCTAAACCACCAGTAAGCTCTTTTCCAATCAAAATCTTTTTGTCAGCAATTGTTGCGAGAAGATCCTGGGCATCAGTATTTGCTGCAATAGTCTCTGCGCCTATAATTCCAATTTCGGCAATCCTGTTTATTGTGTTGTTGCCTGCCCCGCCTACTCCAATAACCTTGATTCTGGCTTTTTTTGCGGAAAGTAGCTGTTCAAGTTCTTGGTCAATAGCTGCGGGTGGAATATCGCGTTTTATCGATTGGGGTATATAGGCCATGTACTGCCTCACTAAGTTGTGATAACACAACCGCTTATGTTTAAAAACATTTGTTTAGGAAAGAATACTAGTTTATTAAACGAAGAGGTTATCTCTCTTGATTTGTAAAGCTCAAACACAAGTGGCCTGTGAAAAGAAAAGCAACCCTGACACTAAGGGTTAACCCTTAACGTCTGCCTTTTCTTCCTTCTTTTCCTTTTTTTCTTCGGATTTCTTCTCCGAAGCGACTTTGTCGCGAGGCGCAGCTGAAGCTTTTGCTTCAGATTGCGCAGATTTTTCCAAAAATTTGATTTCTTTGTCCTTTATCTCCGGAATCCATTTCTTCAGCTGAACAGATTTGATTTCGCCTGCCTTTTCCGGCAGTTTCTTGTTGATTTTGATGTCAATTTCTTTTTCCTTGATATCAATTTCAGGCTCCCACTCTTTTAACAAGGCAGCCAGCTTTTCTTTTACATCCGTTATCTGCTTGTTTATTTTAATCCAGAATTTCAAAGCCTTGCCAGCAAGAGGATGATTGAAATCAATTGTAACGCGGCCTCCACTTACAGAACGGATTGTTGCAAGAATGCCATCGATGTTTACTTGCAAGCCAGGAGCCGGGTAAACTCCTTTTTCCTTGAATGTCTGCAGCGGAATAAGCTGCATCATCTTGGGATTTCTCTGCCCAAAGGCATCTTCCGGCTTTAATTCAATTTCAAATTCAGCACCAACAGATTTGCCTTCCAAAGATTCGTCAACAGCTTTCAACAGCATTCCAGAGCCAATGCAGGTAACAACAGGCTCTTTTCTTTCAACTGTTGAATCAAAAACCAGCCCTGTGGCAACTACCTTACCAACAAAATCCAATTCCACAAAGTCGTTTTTCTTTAATGTCATAAGATTTCACGCAAAATATGATTTTTAAGCTTGTTGCCTATTTGGCACCATTGCTGCCAGAAAGGCCATTCTTGCTGGCACGCATAACTATGCCATTTTCTGATGTTAGCTTTACTTCAACACCGCGCTTTGCACAATAATTTATCAGATCTTTAACTAAATAATCTTTAACAAACTCTCGATTTATGTAAATCATTCTAGGAAGAATTGTGCCATATTTTTGTATTGTTTCTTCCAGCGATTCCATTTTTAGCTCACATAACCTTCTTCATCAAAAAGTTTGTACTCGCCGGCAGCGTTTTTATAATAAATCGCAGCTATGAGCGGCGTATTAGGTTCATAAAGCAAAGACTCGTGAGCTTGGTTTAAAATCGAAGATAATTCTTCAGCTGCAGTTTCGTTGTTTTTATTTGGCAACGAGCCTTTTAATGCGAAGTTTGCTCCAGCATCATAAACTTTCTTTGCCTTGGCAAGCAAAGAAGCATCTTTGCTAATCGCATTTGCACTTTCTGAAAGTATGAGTTCCAATTCTGCAGGCGTTTTAATAAGTTTTCTTATGAATGGCAGTTCTTTTTCTATATCTGCTTTAGGCGCACCGCATTTAAAAAATGCATAAGCCTCGCCAATTTTTTTGATTGTCATTTTACTTCAACCACTCCGGCGCATACTCTTTAATGACTTTGTATACTTTTTCTAGCTCGCGTTTAGCCAATGCTTGATAGCGAGCAATTTGTTCATTCTCCACTACTGTGTG
>CAYGXR010000063.1:0-2333 GCA_964354095.1 Candidatus Woesearchaeota archaeon | reverse complement strand
CTGCGGCGCCCTCCTGGAACCTTCAAAGGAAACGGTTACCGCCAAGAAATTAGAAAAAGAAATAGAAGCCCTAGAAGCAGAGCTTTCTAAAGGGAAGTAGCTATCGGGCACTGCCGAAACTCCGATTGTAATCTCTTAAGTTCTTGTGGCTTTCATTTCAGCAATGAGCGGCAAGCAAGCTAAATTAAGCCTGCCAACCAAAAGAGATTACAAAAGAAGTAGTCGTCTTCAGAAAAAAGTAACTGCCAGCCAGATTACGAGCGCAACTCCAAAAGGAATTGTGCTGTTATCATCAACTCCGGGAATCGTTTCTATCAGGGCGCCTGAAAGCGCCATTGCTACAACTAAAGTTGGCGGGCTTAAAACAGCAAACTGCGGGAAGTATTTCAGGAATATTATTGCAGCAATCAAAGTGCTGATTGCAAACGCAACGAATCCAACATAACTTCTGTCCTTGCACCAGAATATTTTTGCCCTGCCCCACTTCTTCCCGATTATTGTTGAAAAAGCATCTCCAATACTCAATACAAGCAGGCCTAAAATTGCGAACTTGAAGCCGAAGACTGCTGCGGCGAGCAGCGCAGAGAACAAAGACCAGAAAGTTGCGAGAAGCGGCTCCTTGTCCCTTTGCCTGACAAAATTTCTCAGCACGCCCCAGATGACAGTTTCCTCAAAGCCCCGCGCATCTTCAGCAGTTTTTTTCGACTCTGCCTGATGCGAAGGCAAGCCCAAATCGTGCATAAGAGTATGAGTGTATTTTGCCCTGAATGCCCGCCTGCTCAGGTACCAATTTCCAACCAGAACCAGACCAGTAAGGATTGCAAGCACCTTTATCGCAATGCCCTCTTCAAACAGCAATAGAAATATCACAACCAAGATGCCAGCTGCATGGACTGTCTGCCTCTTCAGCTCAAGCCTATAGTCTTCTTTCTTTGCCTTCAGCCTTTCCCTCAGTTTCCGCAATCGCTCGCTGTGAATCTTTCCCCTTATTTTGTTGAGTCTTTTTCCCATTTTCAGATTTTAAGTAGCCCCGCCCGGATTCGAATTCCCCTATGCTTTTCGAAGTGAAAAGCTCTCCGGGGTCCTCGGGTATCTTCACAGTATATAACTGATCCAAAGCCCGATATCCACAGTCCAGCAACTTAAAACTCAGCCGCTGTTTGACCGCTGGACGACGGGGCTATATTTTTAATAGTTTGGCTGAGTATACACTTTAATTTCAAACGGTATTTTAAAGCTTCCTCTTTGCTTTTAAAGGATTTAGATTTGCAGATGTCTTCATTCTTAAGTATAGCTTCTACAGCGCGCATAATAGTTGTTTTAGGTATGCCACTAAATCGCGAGCTTTTATTAGAAATTTTGGTATTTGTATAAGGTATTGCAAATTTTATAAATTTGTATACGCTTTCTCTTGCAGAAATTACTATTCCGCCTTTTTTACTCCACATCCGATTATCTGTTCTTCCTCTCGCGGTTAGTTTTAAGGAATTTAATAAGTGCAGTAATCCAGCGATTAATGTTGGATTAGTTTCGGCCAGCATTATGTCGCATTCAAATTGGACATGGTAATATTCATATAATTTATTGCATTTATTCTCTAATTTTCTTTTTACTTTAAAGCAAGGTGTTATGGATCCGTCAAAATCAAACCATATCTTTAAAGCAGCCCATTTAAGGGCATCAATTTCGTTTAGCAAAAAACTGATGGTTGGTTGTGTACGCCTTAGGTAATGCTTATTGGATTCTTCATGGGGCGTAGTTTTGAAAGTTGGTGATAGGCCATACAAATCCTTAGTCGCTTCGACACTAAATAATTCCGAAAGCATGCCCTGTTTTGCATTATAGTGCCGATAGTTTTTAGGAAAATAAGTTTTAGGGATTTTATTGTAAAGTTTTTTACAAAAGAAGGTGAAAAGTTCGTGTTGGGGTTTTGCATCGATAACAGTTAAAAGGCGTATGCTGTGTGGCACATCATCTTTGTGATGTATATAGCCATCGGTTAAGGCAATTACTGCAAATAGTTTCAAGAGTTGCACGCGACTAAACCGATTGAGCATATGTTAATACTTCGGTTCGAAAATAAAAGTATTGCTTTTCATTTAAAAGTAATGCTGGACGATGGGGCTATATAAGAATTCCAAGAAGTAATTTAAAAGGCTAATCTTTTAACCAAGTAGTAGCCTTTTCGCACATAGCCAAGTTTTTCGTAATACGGCTTAACTCCAACTCCTGATAAAACCAAAAGCTCCTTTATGCCTGCTCTTTTGGTTAATCTCTCAGCTTCTTGCAGCAGCTTTTTGCCGAGGCCTTGGTGTTGAACTGCGACTTTTGTT
>CAYGXR010000062.1:0-3184 GCA_964354095.1 Candidatus Woesearchaeota archaeon | reverse complement strand
TTGCCGTATTTTGGCTCTCTTACAAAATAAAGATCGTGAATGCCTCTTGCTGGATGGTCCTGCGGCATGTACAATGCATCATTGTTCCAGAAACTTGATTCTACAATAGGGCCAGACATCTCTTCAAATCCCAATGCAACTAATTCTTCTTTGACTTCATCCAAAAATGCCCTATATTGTTGCTTTTTGCCAGGCCACAATTTTGGTACTGGAGCAGTGATGTCAAATCTCCTGAAAGCAGATGTTTTCCAGCTTCCAGTCTTTAAAACATCAGGCGTCAGCTGCCCTATTCTTGAAACAGCAGTAATTGATTCAGAAACATTGATTCCTAATGGTGTGATTGTAAGCTCCCGGACTTTCTTCTCGGCTTTGCTCGCAAGGCCTCGCTTTTGCAGCTCTTCAAAAGCTGCAGCAGCTTCTGTTGCAAGGTCTTCGACTTTTATTTCCCCTGCAAAATTCAGGTTTTTGATGAACTGTTCTTCAAGGGTTTTCTTGTTCAGGTATTCCTTCCCGGCACTTGTGATGTAAATTTTCCCGCCTTCCAATGAAACAGCATTTTTCTTTTTCCAGAATCCTAATGAGAAAAGGGTTTCCTGTTTGTCCAAATTGGCTTCCTTTGCGATCTCATCAGTGAATAGTGGCCTTTTGCTGACTGCCTGGAGAAATTTTCTTTCAGGCAGGCCTTTTATCGCATAATTCTTGCCGAGTTCTTCCAAAACAACAGAGAAATGCTTGTGTTCTGTTACTGTAACAAGCTGCTTGTTTTGCAGCCATAAGCTTGCTCTTGCAATGGCCTCAGGCGCAAGCTTGAGCTCTTTGGCAAGCTCGTTCATTTTCTTGCCGTGGCCTGGCTTGAGGGCTTTCAGGACAAGAGCTTCCGCTTCCTGAAGTGATTCTGCAAGCTTTTGGGCCTCCATATAACATTACAGATGGAAAGGAGGTTAAAAAGTATTTGGGAAAGGCGATTCTGTTATGGAATCTCTATTGTTAGGGCATAGCGAAAGCTTGCCAGAACTAAAGGATTAACAATTAGCAGAAATTATTAGCCTCTTATTGCTCTTGCAGCTTCTACAACATCTCCGCGCTGTATTGCTGCTCTCTTGATTATAGTTTCTACAGTCATGAGCAGCCTGTCAGTGCCGTATCTTGTAATCTGCATTTCCAAATTAATCAGATTCTGGGCAAGATCGCCAGGCTCTGTAAGCCTGGAAAGCGCCTCCCGGGCATAATTTATCACAGATTCCAGCTCATTTATGCTGACTTTGCACCGCAAAAGTTCAAACCTCGTTGAATCCCTGCCAGGCCAGTGCACCTTAGCGTGATCCAGGAAGATTGCACAGCGGCTGTTTAGGTCCTGCAGCTGCCTCAGTGCATTTGCTTGCAGCTCAAAAAGCTTGATGTAAGCAGTCCTCTCAAATTCCAGTTTTTCCTTCTGCTCTATGAATTTGCCAACTGTTTTGAGAGGTTCTTCCAGCGCATCAATGTCGACAGTAATTTTAGTCTGGAAATTTGTCAGGGCATCTATGTTTTTTTTCTGCGAATCAACGCTTCCGCCTAATTTTCTGGTTTCGAACATCATGTGATTATGGTATTTTATTGATATTTAAGATTTTGTTTTCTGGAACAAATTTACAAGAGGAATGGGCCCGACATGATTTGAACATGTGACCTCTGCCTTATCAGAGCAGCGCTCTATTGCCTCCACGCAAGCAAAGCCTAAGCTTCGCTTAGCTGGGGACCAGGCTAAGCTACGGGCCCGTAGTTTAGAACAAATAATGGAATTTAAAAGACTTTTCTGCCTAACTGATGTGAAAATAAAAAATAAAAAGAAGAAATCAACTTCTTACTTATCGTGCTTTCGCTAAATTCCAGACTGCTATTATCGATACGATAACAGCTGCCGGGGCTACTAAGGCAATGAAGTAATCAAGTATGTTGCCTGCAGCCGCGCCTACTAGCGGAAGAAGCTTGAAACTTCCTGATGCTACTATTAATGCGACAGATGCGATCAAGAATTCTTTGACTTCCGCGGCAGATATGTTCAAGAGTCCTACTACTATACCAATAACTGCCAATAGCGCAGCTATGCTGCCATTAGCCGGAAATACAATTCCCAGTATAACGGCGATTAGTACGCCTAGCAAAAACAACCAGTGTCCTGCTTTGGTCATAATTTTTGCTGCCATGTTTCTCCTGTTTACAGTTAGCTTCAATATAATATAAAGGTTTATTGCAAATTACTCTATGGTAATATTTCTATAAGGTAAAGTGGACCGGCCGAGATTCGAACTCGGAGCCTCCTGCTTGCGAAGCAGGTGTCATGCCGTTAGACCACCGGCCCATGCAAAAGCATTTATTCTGGACTTTTTAAAGATTAGTAAAATGGCGGATAGAATTATCTTTCTCGGCTCCGGTGGCTCTCGTGTTGTTGTTGCAACACAAATAGTTGGCACTGGCGGTTTTATGATACAATTAGGGCATCATCAAATCTGGGTTGACCCCGGTCCAGGCGCACTTGTGCGGGCTAAAGAATGCAGAGTCCGCGCATCAGATACGGATATTATTTTTGTTTCCCATCACCACATAGATCACTCAAATGATGTCAATGCAGTCATTGATGCAATGACAATCGGCGGAATAAGGCAGAAAGGAATTCTGATTTCAACAAAAACTACAATCGAAGGCATGGATGACAACGGGCCAATTTTGCTGAACTTTTACAAGAAATCCCTGAAAGAAACTTATCCTTTGGCTGCAGGCGATAAAGTCAAGATCGGAGATTTGACATTTATTGCAACACCAACAAATCATGATTGCGATGCAATTGGTTTAAGATTGGAAACTCCGCACGGTGCAATTGGCTTCACAAGCGATACTGCTTACACGCCAGAGCTGGCAGAAGCTTTCAAGGGCTGCACAATCTTAATTGCAGATGTACTTCGCCCTGGAAAAGAAAAGTGGAAAACGCACATGAATTCCAGCAATGTTGCTGAATTGTTCAAGGAAGCAAAACCAAGAATCGGAATCATAACAGCATTTGGCATGAAATTGCTGAAGGCAAACCCTGCCTGGGAAGCCCGAGACATACAAAAAGAATCAGGAGTTACAGTCTATGCAGCAAAAGAAGGCCTGAAAATCGATTTGAAAACTTTGATGGTCAGCTAGGAAGTTTTAATAAATTAAC
>CAYGXR010000061.1:0-4613 GCA_964354095.1 Candidatus Woesearchaeota archaeon | reverse complement strand
AATAACTTTCAGATATGCCCAGGGTCTTTCCAAGTTCTTTCCAACTTAGCCCCCTTTTTACTTTTGCAGTTTCTACTAATATTTTCTGGAAACCTTTTCTTAATCTAACGCGCATATATTTTATAGATGTGCTAACTATATAAGTTTATCCTTGATAAGGCTGACCATACGAAATGTAGTGGGCCAGCGAGGATTTTCTTCAGCACGTTGCAAGCACAGCTGCGCTTGCTGAGGAGTATCTTACCCCTGCGATGCAATTTGAACCTCGGACCTGCCGTGAGCTTCGATTCTTGCCTGACGGCAAGCGTCATATAAGACGGCCGCTCCACCGGACTAAGCTACTGGCCCGCAACAAAGCAACACGAAAATGGTTTTTAAGCCTTGTTTTAACTTATAGCCATGCTAAACCTTGCTGCAGACTTCATTAAGCATTGCAATCCTAAAGAAACTACTGTTGTCTATCACGGGGGCTGTGGGGATGGTATTGCTGCAGCTGCAATCCTGCTTAGAACATTCCAGAGGCTTTTCGGCTCTATGCCGAAAGCGAAATTTGCTTCCCCAGGCGTTGTTGCAAAGCTGAACTTGCATTCCAAAACAATAATTTTTGTGGATTTGGCTGTCGACCAGGAAAAAGATTACCTTTTGAATCTGGCCAAAAATTCAAAGATATTGATTTTAGACCATCACCAAGTTTCAAATGACATGAACAAGGAAGGAATTCTGCATGTACACCCAGATTTCTTTTCTAAAATACCAGGAGTCAGATATCCTGGATCAAAATTAACATTTGATGTCTGCTCCCTCCTGACAGATATCTGTGATTTAGACTGGATAGTCGCAATTGGCTTGATTCATGATGTTGGAGCAGAGCATTGGAAGCCGTTTTTGGATAAGGTTTTTGCCAAATATCCTGAATTAGGCAAGAAGACTTACACTTACGAAGGCAAAATCGGCTTGCTTGTGTCAATAATAACAGCAGGTCAGGAGCTGAAAAATGGTAATGAGCTCGCATTGAAAGTATTGCTGGAAGCAGAGCGGCCTTCTGATATTTTAGATGCAAAGATTCCAGAAGTAGAAGATTTGCTTGAAGTCAACAAAGAGCGAATGAAAGAATTTAATTATTACGTGGAAAACTGGGAAAAGCTGGCAGATTATAACAGAAAATTAAAGCTGGTGATTTATGATATCGATTTGAAGCATAAAATCTCATCGGCATTGTCAACCGCGCTCTCCAAGAAAAATCCAGAATTGCTTTTTATTATTATGAATCAGGAAAGCCCATCTGTTTTGAAGATAAATTTCAGGCAGACCTTGGAAAAAGTTGACTGCAACTGGCTGGCTAAAGAATCAACAAAGCCATTTGGCGGCTCTGGTGGGGGCCACAAACCCGCAGCAGGGGCAAGAATTAATCCAAAATTCAAGGAAAAGTTTAAAGAAAAGGTAAGAGAATTGCTAAAGCGATGACACGAACATTTATCCTTTATTCGTATGGAACAACAGATTCGAATTTTGATATAAACAGATTATACGAAGCAGGAAGACTGGACTTGGTCTGCAGATGCGTCATTGCCGCTTTGTGGATCTCAAAAACAGTCAGAAAAGATACACAATTTTATGTTATTTTAAACACGGGGCCAAAACCACCTGTTGCAATAAGATTTGATGGAAACAAGTTAGTGGGAATAGAACCTTCAGAACAAGCCATTGCCACTGTGATAAAGAAAGCCCTGAGAATTGTGAATGATAAGGATTGGATTTCAGTGCACGCAGGCGTTTTTGCCTCAAGGAAAAGCTTTCAGGAAATAATAAAAGAATCGAGGAATATCTTTTTGCTGGATGTGAAAGGCACTCACATCTCCAAGATGAAATTTGGCAGTGATGTAACCTTTGTTCTCGGGGATCACGTCGGCTTGCCGAAGAAGGAAATGCAGTTTGCGCTGCGCAAGGGCGAAAAAATATCCCTGGGAAATACAATTTATCTTGCTTCAGCCGTGGTAAATGTTGTAAATTGGATTTTAGACCAGCAGTAAAGAACAGATTTATAAGCCAAAATATTATTCTGTTTAGCATGCTGGCCGAAGTAAGAGAAGAAATAATCACTGCAATTGCGAAAGCCGCAAAATTAGCGCCGCACGAAGTTGCAGAGCTGCTGGAAGAGCCAAAAAATCCAGAGCTGGGCGATTTGGCATTTCCCTGCTTTAGATTATCTGCTAAATTTAAAACTGCCCCCCAAAATATCGCAAAAGACATTGCCGCAAAGCTGCCGAAGCTGAAATCGATAAAAAGAGTCCAAATTGTAGGCCCCTATGTTAATTTCTTTCTTAGCAGTTCTAATCTTGCTGAAAGTGTTTTGACAGAAGTTTACAAAGCAAAGGCTGACTTTGGAGCTGGCGCAAAGAAAACAGAAAAAGTAATGATCGAGTTTTCCCAGCCAAATACCCACAAATCGTTTCACATAGGTCATCTAAGGGGGACTTCTTTGGGAGCTTCTTTAGTAAAAATAGAAAAATTCTATGGCTATCCTGTTGTTGCGGCAAATTACATAGGTGATATTGGAGCTCATGTTGCAAAATGGCTTTGGTTTTATACCAAATTCTACAAAAATAAAGCTCCAAAGAAAAATATTGGCAAGTGGCTTGGAAAAATGTATGCTGATGCCGCAAAAAAGTATGAAAGCCATGAGAAATATCACGAGGAAGTTGCTGAGATTTTGAAAAAACTTGAAACAGGAGATAAAAAACTGGTAAAAATATGGAAACAGACAAGAAAATTAAGCCTGGATGTCTTTGCAGAAGCTTACAAAGAGCTTGGCATTAAATTTGACGTTACATTTTATGAATCTGAAGTTGAAAAATCCGGTAAAAAAATTGTTTCTGAACTGCTGAAGAAAGGGTTGGCTAAAAAGGATCAAGGCGCCATTATTATTGACTTAGAAAAATATGGTTTAGACATATTTTTACTGTTGAAATCTGACGGCTCTTCGTTATATTCGACAAAAGATTTAGCTCTCGCAAAGCTGAAGTTTGAAAAATATAAGATAAACAAAGCAGTTAATGTTGTTGGAGCAGAGCAAACTCATTATTTGAAACAATTGTTCAAGACTTTAGAGCTAATGGGCTTTAACCAGGCAAAGAAATGCTATCATTTAGCTTATGGCCTTGTTCTTTTACATGGGAAAAAGATGGCTTCCCGTGCTGGCGAAATAGTTTCTTTTGAAGATTTGTTTAAACAAGCTAAAGAAAATGCATTAGAAGAGGTCTGGAGCAGGAATCAGAAGATGCACGATGCCACGGCAGAAAGAATTGCTGAAAAAATAGCTTTAGCGGCCTTGAAATACAGCATGCTTAAACAATCGCCGGAGAAGACAATTGATTTTGATTTTGAAAGAGCATTAGCCTTTGAAGGTGATACAGGCCCGTATCTGCAATACTCTCTTGTAAGAGCGAAGAAAATCTTGCAAAAAGTTAAGGTGAAGCCAAGATTAGATGTAGCTTTTGATTTGCTCAAGACAGCTGAAGAAGCTGATTTGCTGAAGGAGATTGCAAATTTCAAGGAAATTGTTGCAAAAGCAGCAGAACAATATGCTCCAAACATAATTGCAAACTATGCTTATGACTTAACACAAGTCTTTAACACATTTTATGAGAAATGCCCTGTTGCAAAATCAGATGCAAAAACAAGAGCTGCCAGAGTTTTGTTAGTGTGGGCTTTTGCACAAACCTTAAAAAACGCTCTTAAACTACTTGGAATTGAAGAAGTTGAGGTTATGTAATGAAGCGCTCATCTCGAAAGTGGAAGAAGAAGAACAAAAGCGGTTATCGAGGTAGATGGAAATGGTATCGCAAGAAGTTGAACGAGCGAAAGCGCTTGAGAAAGATGAAGCGCCTTGGAATGATAGGACAGTCCTAAGCTTAAACTTTTAAATCAATTTTTCTTGTTTAATGTTACGCGGGGATAGCAAAGCGGTCAAATGCGGTAGACTCAAGATAAAGCAAAAGTAAGCTTTTGCTAATGTCTCTACGAGACATCTACTGGCTTAGTGCCTTCGAAGGTTCGAATCCTTCTCCCCGCATTTTGCTTTGCAAAATGGTTACTAAAAGTGCAGGCGGCATTGTTGTTAATAGTGGTAAGGTAATTGTTGTCCTCCAATATGGAAAAGTATGGACTTTTCCAAAAGGTCACGTCAAGGAAGGTGAGACTAAACTTCAAACTGCCAAAAGAGAAATTTTTGAAGAAGCAGGACTAACAAAAATAGAGTACGTACGAGATTTAGGCCATTACACAAGACCTAGAATCGATCAGCCAGCCAAAACTAAAACAATTTACATGTATCTATTTACCACAAAACAAACAGATTTGAGACCTAGAGATTCAAAAATTAATGAAGCAAGATTTGTTGATAAGAGCAAAATTGTTGATATTTTGACAGCCGAAAAGGATAAAGAATTTTTTAAAAAGCTATTAAAGGAAAATTTGATATAGCGAAATCCTTATAAATGAATTTTCTAGTTGAAATAACCATGAGCGACTAAGCTCGATGGGTGATTTTAGATGAGCCCGTCATAAACAATGATGGGCATTTAGTCTAGACAAATGCTCAGATAGCTTGCTCT
>CAYGXR010000060.1:0-3894 GCA_964354095.1 Candidatus Woesearchaeota archaeon | reverse complement strand
ACATACATCTCAGATTCAAAAATTATCTTCCAATGTCTTTTATCTGCTAGGGATTTAGCTTTCACATAGTGCGGATAAAGCAATGCTAGGTAATGTTTTGACTTTAGCACAGCATGTGCTGAAGAGAAAAATCCTTCATAGAGGGATTTTAGAGACCTAGCACCTACAAATGTTGACCTGCCATAAGGCGGGTCTGTGGCAATAGCATCTATGGAACTTTTTTTGAAAACTTTTTCCAGCTTCAGGGCATTCCCCCGCAGCAGCTTGGCTTTCAGCTTATAGAATTTCAGGTTTGTTTCAGAACCCTTTATCATCCTTGAATCTATGTCAACACCAACAGGCTTTATGCCTAAGATTGCAGCTTCTATCAAAATAGAACCAGTTCCACAGAATGGATCAAGCAAAAGCTGTTTTTCTTTTACTCTTGATAAATTTATAAGAAGCCGGGCGAGCTTTGGTTTTAGCGATGTTGGATGGAAAGCGGGCTTTTTGATTGGTTCTCTCTGCAAAAATCTGCCTCTTTCGGCTTTCCACAGCAATTTTGTAACGTAAGTTTGTTTTTCTGTCAGCACAAAAAGAACTGTTGTCTTGGGATTTTCTAAACTGACCAATACATTTGCTTTGCCTTTATGATGAATGTAATAATCGTAAATTGGGCCTGCAAGCCTTGCCTCTATCTGCGGCATTATCCTTTTTGTTAAATTATCAACTCTCACACAGAAAGGCAACTTGACGAAAGACCAGTTTACCTTGTCTAAATCTTCGAGGAGCAGAGATGGAATCTCCCTGATTAAAATTGCTGCTTTCCAAATCAGAGCTGAGCGCTCCATCAGCGTTGAAACTTTTTCTTCAGACAATAATGATTCTCCTAAAACGAAGCTGTTGAATCTCTTAATGATTTTCAGAGCATTCCCAAGCAAGGCAGTTAGCTCCTGTATTGCTAAATCTGAATTATCTCCCGAGAGCTCAAAAAGATATTTAGCCATCTACTAGAATAAAACTAATTGCAGCTATTTAAGATTTACAGCGTTTATCTGCGTCTTCGGGCTGGGCGCTCGCCCATCTTATGAAGAATCCTGTCGATGTGCTCCTCAAGCCTCTCCATCCTTCTGTCTATGACAACAATGTATTTCAGGCTCCAGATAACTCCGATTAAAAGCCCGAATGTTGTCGCCCAGAGAACAATTTCGCCTGCGTCAAGTGCCATAATTTAGATAAAGAAAGCTGGTATAAAAAGATTTGTTTCTATTGCGCAGTTAAATTAAGGCACCTTACTCTTTATTTGTGCCAGCTTTATGAGCCTGTCTAAATCTTTGTCTAGGATATCTTCAGGCAGTTTGTTAATATCAAACCAAGCACAGCCCTCAGATTCCCGATTTAAACATACTTTAGCCTTATCATCTATCTTTGTAAAGTAGAAGAAGTGTATGGCGTGTACATTTGGCAAAAACTTTGGAGTTTCTCTAATTAAAAGGAATTTTATGTCTTTTTTATCCAAAATCAAGCCAGTTTCTTCTTTAGCTTCTCTCATGCAGGCATCAATCAGGTATTCCCCCATTTCAACTATCCCGCCGACATTAGCCCACATACTGCTACCCCTTTTCTTATCCCTGCTTCGTTTTAACAGCAGAATTTTAGTAATCTCTTTATTTAGAACAAGAAGTACTACACCCAAACCAAACTTTCTATTTTCTGCTTCTACCATTAGATTCCTCTAAGGCCAATTGTCAATTATTGGCAAAATCTCCGCTAAGGTCTTTACAATCGCTGTTGGCGGTGCTAGATTATGATCTTTCTTGAAAGGCTCTATTGCGATTTTGCATTTTATGCCTGCATCATGCGCGCCTTGTATGTCTGAACCATGCTTGTCACCTACAAAAACACAGTCAGATAAAGGAACTTTCAGCTTTTTAGCTGCAAGTTCGAACATTCGTTTGTCGGGCTTGGCTACTCCAATATCACAAGATAAGAGTATAGCATCGAAATATTTGTCTAATTTCTCTTTCTTTAGCCAATATTTGCCATGTCCCAGCCATGAATTTGAAACTAATGCTATTTTGTAGTCTTTTTTCTTCAGCGCCCTCAGAACATCTTTGCAACCCTCGCGGAATTTAACATTACAATCATACCGTTCGTTTATGTACATAATTTTCTCTAAATCTTTCAGTTTTGCGTCTAATCCGTAAAACATAAACCGCTTCAAGCCCTCTTCAGGCCTAAGGTGTATTCCCTTAGCAGCAAGCTCTTGGTATCTGTCAAATGCTTCGTCTCTTCTTTTCTGATAATCCTTGTAGCTTATGGTATAACCTTGCTTTTTTAGATAGTTGTAAGATGCTTTATCCGCTCTTTCCAGTGTCTTTTCGGTAACAACACCTGTTATGAGCGTTCCCCAGAAATCAAACATAACAGCTTTTATCATGCATCTAATTATCAAATAGGGTTTAAAAATTGTTAGAATAATTGATTTACCCTTTTAGCATCAATTTAGCCCAGGCAGCAATTTTTTCTGCAACTATGGATTCAAATCCTTTGTAACTATGTCCACCCGTTGGTATGCTTACGAAAGTAACTTTTGATAAAAAATTTGCTAATTTCTCTGAATTATTAAAAGGTACGATATCATCATCCATTGCATGAATTAAAAGCGTTGGTACGTTAATTTTATTCAAATCCTCACGATGCATTATTAATTTGATTAGCCCTATGTCAGAAAATTTTTTATGAAGTTTATCATAAACCAAGTTTTCATTACATATGAATAAAGATGGCGATAACAAAACTAAAAGTTTTGCGCAATTAAATTTGAATTGGTGCAAAACAGCCATAAATCCACCAAAGCTTTTTCCTACCAGTATGATGTTTTGGTATCCCTTTACTTTTGTTTCGTCAATTTTCTTGCTAATAATTAATAAAAGTTCATTTAAAGAATTAGTATTAACATCCCACGTAATCTCTTCTACTAAATAATCTTTAGAAAATTTTTCTTTAAATGTGGGGAAAAGATCCTTTGTAGCAAAAGGATTGATTCCTGGTAAAAGTATAATTGCGGATTTCATTTTAGTACCTTCAATACCTCCTTAAGAGTGTATCTTTCGCTTTTATTTGCATTTATAATATAAACTTCCGCATTTACGTGTTTTAAATAATTCTTATTATATTCTTGAACATGCGTGTAAAAATTAGTATTTGAAGGATAACTAAATCTTTCAGGGTGTTTAGCAGCCATTAATTTTTTCTGACAAACTCTTTCATAACCTACTTCCGGAGGCGCATCTAAATAAATATAAGCATCAGGTAATATTTCAAGATTTGCTAATTTTGATTCTAGTTGTCGAAGTTGTTTTAAAAATATTGGTTCATTGCGAGTTTTATATAAAGCGTAGCAGAATGATAATGTAGATAAAAAGTCCCTTTCCAATATAGCTATTCCATCAAAACTTTTTGCATTTTTTAATCGTTTGTAATCCTTGTCAAAAAAATTGTTTTGAATTTCTAATTGTTCGTCAATGCTAAATTCTTTATTTTTAGTCAGTATATTTTCGTCAAAAATTTTGAATTTATTCTGCTCTTTGAGGTGATTGCATAAAACGGTTTTTCCACTTCCGCACAATCCTTCAATTACGAATACTTTATTACCCATTTATAGTTTTAATTTGGCCAAAACCAACTGTCTTGTATGTTTTATTGTTTTGCCGAACACTCCTGAACCGTCCCTTTTCAAAATTTTCTTTTAACCAATCTGGATACGCTAATTTTTTAACTGATTTTATTTCGGAATAGGCATATTTTTCGTAAACCTTCTTAGCTAATTTAGCCATGGAACTGTATTTATAATTTTTTAGAACAATCGTTCGCCCGATTTTTCCCATATTAGCTAATTTTAATTTATTGTTT
>CAYGXR010000059.1:0-4846 GCA_964354095.1 Candidatus Woesearchaeota archaeon | reverse complement strand
GCGGGAAAGTGCTTTTTGTCTGCAAATATATGATGCCTCCCAAATACTGGAAAATCCGCAAAGTCTCAGGGACTAAAATCATCTGGTGCAAAATACAGACTATTGACCGCAGGATTGCAAACAAGCATTTACTGGATATGGCTTTGGCTGCAGCAAAAGCAGTTGGCAATGGCATTTATGGCGTTGACTTAAAAGAAATCAATGGAAAATATCATGTTGTGGAAGTCAATGATAATCCAAACATAGATGCAGGCGGTGAAGATGTTTCAAACCCAGAATTATATAGCGAAATTATTAAATATCTGATGAAGAAATACTAGCTGATAAAAGAAGTAAAATGGTCACAAGGAAAAAAGCAAAATTCGAACTAAAACTACCCCAAAAGCTAGATCTTGATATAAAAGACACAATGCGAGATTTGGTTTTTGGCATGGAAGACGCTCTTATCACAAACCTGGGCCTTGTTCTGGGTGTTGCCGCTGCTGGCGTTCCAAGTGTTGATGTTTTGCTGGCAGGCTCTGCCGCAATGTTTGCAGGCATGGTCAGCATGGCTGCTGGCGATTACCTTTCTACAAAATCACAGAGAGAAGCTTTGGATGCACAAGTAGAGGAAGAAGAGGAAAAATTAAGCAAGAAGGGAGCAGAGTATAAAGCAATAAAACAAATTTACAAAGGGGCAAAGTTATCTGACAGGCAAATCAGGAATTTCCTTAGATGCCTTAATACCGATAAAAAACTGAGCCTGAAAGTTCTAGCTGAAGAAGAGCTTGGCATTGTTCCTGAAAAATTTGAAAATCCAGTAAAAGGAGCAGTTACAATTTTCTTTGCCTATATGATAGGATCGCTATTCCCAGTTCTGCCATTTTTATTGCCTGATACAAAAATGGCAAGCATTATCGCATTAATCGGCACTGGCACGGCACTTTTTGCAGTTGGTGCTTACAAAACAAAAGTTACTAAGAGAAATTGGGCAAAATCAGGCCTGGAAATGCTGATAGTTGCATTATTAGCTGCTGCAGCAGGCTATGTAATAGGCTATTTATTCGGGATTACAATATCTTAGTAAAGATAGCCCCAAGTTTGCAGCATGTCCGAATCTTGTGTCCAGTTGGCGCCGATGTCTGTCCTGTAAAACATGTTTGGAATGAGAATGTTTTTTACACGGGAATATACCTGCTTGCGGGCCTCTTCCATTGTTAAACCAGAGCCGGTTATTATAAGAGCGTAGCCTGATGTGCCAGCCAGCCTCCAGTCATTTTCAATTAATTTTACATCAGCAATGTGCGCACCGTCATAATTCGGCTTCTGGAATATTATCATAGCATCTTCAGAATATCTTTTGAAAGAAGCAGCATCCTTGAATGGGAAAGGCGGCGCAGCGATGACCACTCCGACTTGAAAGCCCCGCTTTGTTTTGAATTCAAAATCTTTTCCGCTGGCAAGATTGTAGATAAAATCTCCTATGGGGCTCAGGATGCCTTCCATCTGTATATTTATCGTAGGATAGCCGAAGCGGCTTGTAGCTTCAAGCGGGTAGATGCCTTTGTTATTGACAATCGTGTTTATATCAAAATACCCCACGTATCCACTTGCCTGCAATTTTGCCTTTATTTTTTCCAGAGTTGCCATGAAAAGATTATTTGGTTTTGCCCAGAACATCGAAGTTCCCATCTCGCCGGTACTTGGCCCTATATTTCCCGGAAACAATCTTTTGTGCTCAAAATTAATGTTGACTGGCATGACAAAATTCTTTCCGTTAAAAAAAGCACCCACCGCAACTTCAACACCTGTGACATGCTTTTGCAGCTGGAAAATTTTTATTTTGTTCCCCCAATTTTTTTTGTATCTTTCCAATAGCTCTAAAATATCCCGGCCGTCTTCTTCATTTCCCACAAATAGCAGCTCTTTTTCGTTTTGGGCCTTTCCACTAGGTTTCAGGACATATCGCCCAGGATTTTCTTTTACAAATTTTATAGCCTCGTCGAAATTCGTGAAATTATAATTAGGGATTATAGTCATGCCAACTTCTTTCATTTCGTCCTGGCCGAATTCCCTGTCATCTTCAAGCTTGTCCGTATACGCAGAACCGCCAACTACTAATTTGCCCTGCTTTCTCAATTTGTCAGCTTGCGCTCCAAATCCGAGATCATCAAAAACAATCACATCTGCCCAGTCAATTTCTTTTTGCCAGTCATCGCATTTATCAACGAAGCCGTCACAAACATCCCTCTCAGATTTTTCATGTATGTAGTATTTTACTTCATGGCCTTCTTTTTTTATCTGCCAGGCCAAATCGCCTATCAATGCTTCAATTGACACAAACAGAAATTTTATTTTCTTGGGTGCGCCGCTTGAATTGTTGCCGTTCTTACGTTCCATGCTGATTTCTATCAAAATTCTAAAGCACTTCTTGCTTAAATAATTTTCTTTTTTAGAAATTCGCAATTAAATAATTTTTTGTGGCATTAATTATTTTTACACGATGGGAATCTCCTAATTTCAAATTATTTTTCTTTAGCACAATTGGCTTGTAGCTTGCATTTCTGGCAACAAAACCACCCTTCTTTCCGATTTCGTCAATTAGTACGTCACATTTTTTGCCGATCCAGGTCTTGTTAGCTCTTAATGCTATATTATGATACTGTTTTGTCATCTCCCGGGACATTTTCTTTTTAATTTCTCCAGATAATTGCTTCATTTTCTCTGCAGGTGTGCCAGGCCTTGGCCAGAACATACTCACATTTATGACATCTGGCTGGAGCCATCTGATTAATTTTACAGAATCTTCAAACTCTTCTCTAGTTTCAGTCGGAAATCCGCATATGATATCTGTGATAAGGGTTAAGCCTGCGATATTTTTTCTAAATTTTGTAATTATTGTCTTGAAATCTTTAACTGTATAAAATCTGTTCATCAATTTTAGAATACGATTATTTCCAGATTGGACTGGAACATGCAGGAACTTGAAAACTTTTTTATTCTTGTAAGCTTCAATCAGCTCCGGAAGAATTTTCAGGATGTGATTTGGATTTCCCATTCCAACCCTGATATAAAAATCACCCGGGATTTTGCAGATCTTCTCCAGCAGCTTTGCAAGGTTTGTATTTCCAATATCAAGGCCGTATGCTGCACAATCCTGCGATGTAAGCCATATTTCCCTGCAGCCTTCTTTTATCGCACTTTCCACTTCATTCAAAATTGCACTTTCAGAATAAGAAAAGAGATTTCCCTTAGCCAATTTTGTGAAACAATAAGCACAAGCACCGAGACAGCCTTCGCAAATAGGAACAATTGCAATAACTTTGTTCAATCTTTGTCTTGGAAGGCAGATTTTTTCTATCTTGTTATCTCCAAAAAAGACAATTCGTTCCCCAGCAAGGGTTTTTTCAGCTGCCAGGACAATCTTAGTAATGGAATTAATATCAACAATAGAGATTCCCTTTAGTTTAGTATTAATAATTTCTTTATTTCCAGTAGGAATACAGCCGCAGGCAATAATCTTTTTCTTCAGCTTTTTGGCAGCCTCAATTTCCCTGAAGAAATCAACCTCAGCCCGGCCCTTAACGCCGCAGGAATTTATCAAAACAAGGTCTGCATCCTTAATAGTTTTGATGATGTTATGGCCAGCTTGTGCAAGAAGGCCAGCCATGACTTCAGAATCAGATTTATTGGCAGAACAGCCGAATGTCTTTATGTAGACTTTGCTCATTTTGCTGGCTTGCCAAACCATTCTTCTTTTTTTGCAATTCTCAGGCCCCACCAGAAGCAAATCCCGCCAGCTGCAATAAGCAGCCAGGAAACAAGGTAATTATGCAGGAACATGACAACAAAACCCAGCATAACTACAACTAGGGATAGAATGCCTGTGATTATGAAAGTAGTTTTTTTCATTCCAATCATTCCCCCTGCCAGGGATACTCTTTCACTGGGCTAAGCCTCTTGACTTTGCCGAATTTGCCTGTAAAAAGTTCCAACATTGTTTCATAAACCTTGCCCAACTTTTCCCTGTCTTGCCCGTAAAGTGTCCCGTCTATGACAATATCGCCCTCACCGTTGAAATGGATGAAGCCCGCAGCACCGTATTCAACAAGGCCTTCTTCAGTTTTCTTTTTCCCGTAGACAAATCCAGACCATAGATTATTAGCTTTGGGCACTTCATGCTTGTTGTATGTTCCTCCCCAGCCCCTGTCTTCTAGCTGGTCTAAGATGCCAAGCAGCTCAAAATCTGTAACAGGCTTAAATGGAAAGCTGAACTTTATGTTTAGCCAAACGTGGAAATAATCCTGAAACTCGCAAAGTGCAATATCTATATCTATGTCATGTCCTGCAAGCTTCCCTTCAAGACCAGCTTTTCGCAGGGCAAGAGGACTTTCGATGAAAGATGCCGAGCTCATTTCATCTCCGCCAAAACTTTGATTCTTTTAAGCATGTTCGGATGTGTTGACAAAACTTCCATTAGTTTATCTAATGTGTTGAGCTTGATATGTTTTCCTTTTAGAATTGCTATCTCGTGTTCTTCCAGCGTGCCTGATTTATCAATATCTAATTCTGCCAAATTCAAAACATCATCATGCGCCCTGGAAACATCATTTGCAAAGAAGGCCTTCATGCCTTCAGCCTGCTTCAGCTGTGCTCTTGGAATTCTTGCAGAGCCTTTTACAAGTTTATAGAGAGCTGATGCAAGATAATGCGGCTCATTCTTCAATGAAACAGAGCCGGCATCCGCATAATATTCTCTTATTCTGCTCGCATATAAGATTAGAAGATTAGTTATAAAATACAAAATGAATGCAAAAATGCCGATTACTGCCGCGTTTCCTCTCCTGTCGCCGCTGCTCCACAAAGC
>CAYGXR010000058.1:0-9604 GCA_964354095.1 Candidatus Woesearchaeota archaeon | reverse complement strand
TGCCGGAAGAAGGGAAGAATCTATCTTGATGCCCTGCCCAAAATGCGGCAAGGGCGACTTTAAAGTGATTGTTTCTAAAAAATCAGGAAAACGGTTCCTCGCATGTTCAAAATATCCTGATTGCAAAACTGCCTGGCCTCTTCCGCAGCAAGGCCTGCTGAAAATCCTGCAAGAAAAGCACACATGCGGCACTCCATTTATACAGATAATAAAGAAAGGCCAGAAGCCCTGGAAGCTCTGCCCGAATCTTGATTGCCCTGAGAAAAAAGCGCTTCAGGTGAATAGTTTACAGAAGTAAACGAAGACTTTTATGTTTCCAAATGCTTAGATTATTTTTAGAATGTTTGCAGAATCCAAAGCCCTTTCAAATGCCGAATCTTTAGCCCAACTGCTCGGCGTCGCGGAGAAGCCGAAATTTACTGAGCACGATGAGACATATGGCCTGCCAGAAGGTTACGCATTCCCCTGCAACGACTCCGTTGAGGTGCGAGTTGCTCATAACGATACAGTTGTGCTCTCAAAAGTCACAGACCGCACACTGCAACAGTGCCGTCGCGAGTACCAAAAACTATATTCTGCCCTGCAAGGCCTGAACCCCAAAGACAGGATTGCCTGTCTGCTCAAAATGCTAGAATAAGCTGAATTTTTTCTTAGGCTTTGGAACTTCGATTAAACCAGCGTCTTTGATATCGAAATAAACTTCATTTCCAGTTGGCAAGGAGCGGTGCTTCCAGATGCTCGCCCTTCTAAAACCATCAACAGTCTCGAGCTTTACAATGCACTTGCTCCAGTATTTCAGCAAGTCACCACCAACCATTTTAACATTCTTGGAGTCAAAATCAGCATAAACCTGGTTAGTTACAAGAATTGGAATGTTCTTTTTCCTTGCAATTTCAGAAAGAGTTGCCAGCTGGTGCGCCATCTCCTTATTTGTTACCTGGATCTCTTCTTCAGAACCTAATTGCAGCCTGTAAAGCATTACAATAGAATCTACAACAATCAGCTCGGGCTTTTCCAGAGCCATAATCTCGCGCAAATCGGAAAAGAATTTTTTCTGCTCCTCAAAATTAGTGGGCTCCAAAATAATCATATTTTTGATTATTTGCTTGTAGCCCTGTGGCTTTAGCTGCTTGATTCTTTCTGCAGACAGGCTATTTTCAGTATCTATAAAAACAACTTTCTTGCCACGTTCTGCAACCGAAAGAGCAGAAAGCATAGCAATGTTTGATTTTCCGCTTCCTGCAGCGCCAAATAATGTTGTTATTATGCCTCTTTCAAAGCCCCCGGCAAGCAAGGAATCAAGGACTTTTGCCCCCGTGCCAACCTTCAAATCCATAGTTTTAAAAAGCAAACATTAGCTATTTAATTCTATTGAAAATGGTCAGCGAGCAAAAAAAGCAATATATGCGCTTCTACAATAAAAAGCCCGAAGTAAAGGCAAAAAAAGCAGAATATATGCGCATAAAAAGGACAGAGTCAGATGAAATGGCAGCCCGCAAACTAGTCCAGGAACTGCTGGACCTGGGCTTTGAACAGCTGGCTTTTGAATACGCCCAAGAAAGAGCTCCAGAAATGCTGGCCGCAGTGAAAATTAAGGCGAAATTGAAGAAATAAAGGCTTCCACCCGACAGGTTATTAAAATCTTTTGTTCTTTTTGCTTGTATCATGGAGTTACCAGGCTCTAAACGCATTGCTAAAAGAGAAGTTAAACTAAAAGTTGCTGAGGCACAGCAAGATGATGTTAACAAGGGAATTGTTCGTATTGATTCCCAGATAATGAAGGAATTAGGGATACAGCAAGGCTCTATTGTCGAGCTTGAAAGTTCTAGGAAAACGGTTGCAATTGCAGGCAGGGCATTCCCTTCAGATATTGGCCTTGCAATTATAAGAATGGATGGCCTTACGCGAAAGAACTCAGGTGCGTCCATTGGAGAATATCTTTCCATAAAAGCAGTTGACGTGAAGCCCGCCACATCTATTGCAATTGCGCCTGCGCAAAAAGGCGTTGCAATCCAAATTTTAGGAAGCACAGATGCTTTCAAGCGAGCTCTTTTGGGCAGAGCAGTAATTAAAGGCGACATAATTTCGCTTGGCGGAACCAAAAGAAGAAGAGTTACAATGAGCGGAAACCCGTTCTTTGATGAAGTTTTCAGATTAATGGACGAAGACGTGTTTAATATGGGCTTAGGTTTTGGCGATCAAAAATATCTCGTTGTAAACACCAGCCCCAAAGACGCGGTTCTGGTAACAGAAGACACAGAAGTTGAAGTTATGCCCGAAGCCGTTGAGCTTAAAGAAGAAAAAATTCCTGAAGTAACCTATGAAGACATCGGCGGCTTGCAGGAAGAATTGCGAAAAGTCAGAGAAATGATAGAATTGCCTCTGAAGCATCCAGAATTATTCGAAACGCTGGGAATTCAACCACCTAAAGGTGTTTTGTTATATGGGGCGCCAGGTACAGGTAAAACATTAATCGCAAAAGCAGTTGCCACGGAAACAAATGCAAATTTCATTTCAGTCGCAGGCCCTGAAATTATGAACAAGTTTGTTGGCGAGGCTGAAAAACGCCTGCGCGAAATTTTTGCAGAAGCAGAAAAGTCCGCTCCCAGCATTGTATTCATTGACGAAATAGATGCAATTGCCCCAAAAAGGGAAGAAAGCTATGGTGAAGTTGAGCGCCGTGTTGTAGCTCAGCTGTTAGCCTTGATGGATGGCCTGAAAGCCCGCGGCAGGGTGATAGTTATTGCAGCTACGAACAGGCCGGATGCTCTGGATCCCGCATTGAGGCGTGGCGGTCGTTTTGACAGAGAAATTGAAATCGGTGTGCCAAACAAGGCCGGCAGGTTGGATATTTTGAAAATTCACACAAGAGGCATGCCAATAACAAAAGATGTTGATTTGAAAGAGCTGGCTGAGGTGACTTATGGTTTTGTTGGTGCGGATATGGAAGGTTTGTGTAAAGAAGCTGCCATGGCTGCACTGCGAAGAGTTACTGATCCACTTAATATTGATTGGAAAGTAAGCGAACGAGTGCCTCAAGAGATACTAGAAAAATTAAAAGTCACAAAAGCAGACTTCAAAGAAGCCCTTAAAATGGTTAGGCCTTCTGCGATGCGCGAAGTCCTGATTGAGACGCCAAAAGTCAAATGGGAAGACATCGGCGGTTTAGAAAATGCAAAGCAGGAAATCAAAGAAGCAGTTGAATGGCCTCTTAAAAATCCGGAAGCTTTCAAGCGGATGGGCATTAGGCCGCCGCGCGGAATTTTGTTGTATGGTCCATCAGGCTGCGGCAAAACATTAATCGCAAAAGCAGTTGCTACCGAGTCCCAGGCTAATTTCATTTGCATAAAAGGCCCCGAAGTAATTTCAAAATGGGTCGGCGAATCTGAGAGAGCAATCAGGGAAATTTTCAAGAAAGCAAGGCAAGTCTCTCCATGCATTGTATTTTTTGATGAATTAGATTCCATCGCATCAAAACGCGGAATGGGATCTGATAATAAAGTAACCGAAAGAGTTGTAGACCAAATTTTAACAGAAATGGACGGCCTTGAAGAAATGGCAGACGTTGTTGTACTTGCAGCAACCAATAGGCCTGAGCTTCTCGATTCCTCATTATTAAGACCCGGAAGATTTGACCGCTTCCTGTTAGTGCCGCCGCCATCTGATAAAACCAGAGAAGAAATTTTCAAAGTTCACTTGAAGAACATGCCTATTGAAAAAGGCATAACTGCTGTAGAGCTAGCAAAGCAAACCGATGGCTATTCAGGCGCAGACATAGAAGCGGTATGCAGGGAAGCCGCTATGTTAAGCTTGCGGGAAGACATAAAATCAAAAATTGTAAAGCAGGAGAATTTTGAGGCAGCACTGCAGAAAGTAAAGCCGTCTCTCTCAAAGAGAGAAATTGAAAAATATATGATAAACCTGGATGCTGCAAAGCGCGGCGAGACAGCCAGTACGCCGACTTACATGAGCTAAGTTTTGCAAGACACAAAAATTTAAATACTTGTTGTTTATAGGCGGAGACATGAAAAGGCTTCAATTTGAAGACGAGGACGAAGAGCCATCTGATGAAGAGTCAGAGGAAGAGGGAGAAGAGGAAGAAGGCGAAGAAGGCTCAGAGGAAGAAGAAGTCTTCGAGGAAGAATATTAATTGTAGCTGTTTTAATTGAGCGTATCACTTGGTTAGAACGGCAATTTTATCATCTACCAGGATTGTATGCTCTGCCTGTGCAACTTTGGCTCCGGAAACTTCCCGCAAAGTCTTATGCTCGTACAAGATGCCACGGGAAACTGCTTCTTTTATGGCGTTGGCTGTTTTGGCCGCGCCGAATTTTTCCACAAGCCAGCGCTTTGCAAATGGCAGCATATTATACTCCTTCTGTATATGCAACATGATTTCTTTATCCCTGATAGGCGCAAATCTGATTATATGGTAAACTTCGCCACTTTCAGCTTCCTTGACGAATCCTTTTCCAGATGTTACAAATGGTTCTATTGCGATTATTGTGCCTTTTTCTAATTTTGTCTTGTCAGAACTGTCAAAATTTGGAATGCTTGGCTCTGTGTGCAAGTCAAATTGTTTTATTCCGTGTCCAGTGAGATTTCTAATGGGCTGAAAACCCGCTTTTTTAACAACAGACTCGATTGCAGCGCCAATCCTGCACACTTCAACATTTGGTTTTACAACTGCTATTGCTGCATCTAATGCTGCTTTGGCGGCTTCAATTAAGGATTCATTCTCATCAGATTTTCCGACAGAAACTGAAAAAGCGATATCGCCTGCGCAGCCATCTATGTGAGCGCCGAAATCAATTTTCACCAAGTCGCCCTTTTTCAAAACAAGGTCGTCGTTAAATTTTGGCACGTAATGTGCCGCAATATCATTTACGGAAATGTTAACCGGAAATGCCGGCTTGCCTCCCAATTGCCTGATTTTAGCCTCTATTGAATTTGCAACGTCTAGCGCCTTGGCACCTTCTCTTATCAAGCCCTCTGCAAATCGCCTTGCTTCCGCTGTAAGCGCGCAAGCCTTTTTGAATTTTTCAATTAGTTTATTTTCCATCTCCATAACCTGGAATTGTTGTTTGGCCTTCCTTAAGCTTTTCTAAATCATAGTCAAAGGTTTCAAAGATTTTGCATACTACGCGCAATATCTGATTTTCCGTGTAGTAATCAACATCGCAGTCTTCGGGAGCAGAGTCTTCCGCAAGAGCAACCCTGTCTGAAATTTTCCCAGAGCCAGCTTTAATTATGTAACTAACTACTGACCTTCGCCCAATGTTGTATCCTTTCTGCGCAGCCAGTTTTGCTGCGGCTACTCTTGGGCTTATGATTGAATATGAACTTAAATCTCGCCTTAATCTGCCAGGTATAGCTAAATCTTCGATAGGTGTCTTGTGTTGCTTTAGATTTGCCAAGACGGTTTTCAAATGGGCTGCAGCCTTTTCTATGTCATTCTCAGCTAGCAAGATGTGCAGGATTTCTCTCTGCGTTCTTTTTGCAACAGGAGACCAATCGCCCCTTATGGCTTCAAGTCCTCTCAGTATCAGGTTCCCAGCTTCGGTTAGCATAGCATAGCGCTTTTTGGCACCGCCAGTGCCATATTTTTTGCCAAGGAAAAATCCAGCAGTGTAGGAACTTTTGTATTCCAGCTCCATCGGCTTCGGCAGAACTGAATTGATTATTTGCAAAAAGGTTTTTGCATCAGCCTCTTTTTTAAGTGGCTGCACAAATATGCTGTCCGTGTCGCCATAGAGAACCTTGAAACCAAATTTTTCAGCCTCCTTGATTACAAATTGAATGTATCTCCTGCCTAATGCAGTAACAGCACGTGCGCAATTAAAATCATAAAATCGCGAGCCCGCGTAGCCAAAATAACCAGACAATGCTGCAGCAACATACTTCAACGCATGCTGCCTGGCCATCAGCTCGACAAAAGAAGCATCAGTTTGGGCCGTCTGTTGCAAGATGTCATTTATCCTTTTTCGCCTTTCAACAAGGTCTTTTACTATGCGCGGTATTAACCCCTCGTCTTTAGCGCAGAACCACAACCCAAGCTCTTCAACCGAAAAGCCCCTCTGCGGACCGCAGCAAGTGCAGTTCATTGTCTCCGGACTTATGTTGTGTGATGCTATAATTGTAGGGTACAGAGACCTGAAATCAAATGCCAAAATCGGCCTGTATATGCCCGGTTCTGGCTCTACAACAAGCCCGCCACGATAACTTCTGCGGCGCCGCAAAAACATTTCTGCAGAAGAGGGCCTAGCCGGAATAGAACTCTGGGAATTTTTAATTATAAACCACTCCACAAGCGCGCCATAAGTTGCAGAATTTATGTTCTGCAATGGCAGGCCAACCAATTTTGCCAGCTCAAGCTCAACAGGAAGAACTTTTTTGCAGAGTTCGTGTGCAAGTTCGGCATCAACTAGGTTGTACTCAGCAAGCAAGCTCAGCTCTTCAGGCAAGCCGACAGACCACATCTCATTTATTCTTTTTGCGGTCAGTATTGCGCGCTTGCCTCTGCCAAGCAATTTTTTAGAAACAGAATCTAATTTGTACTGGTCCATATCAAGGCCTAAAATATTTCGGATAAACCTTGAAATATCCAAATAAATAGGGCCAATTATGTGCGGAGATTTGCTTTCTCCGGTTTCAAGCAGGGAGCCATCCCAATTTAAAATTGGATTTAGATTGTACTTTGCAGCTCTTGCGCACAAGTACGGGAAATCAAAATTATCCGAGCCGTAGCCAACAAGTATGTGCGGCTTTAGCTCCCTTAAAGTTTTGAAAAAAGTGTCAATTAATTCAGATTCGCCGCCTACAAATTCCACGTATTCAGGGGCCTTTTCAAATCGCTTCCAGGTCAGGACTTTTCTAAAATTTCCGGCATAAATCGCCGCCAAAATTATAGCATCTTCCGCAGGATTCGGATTTCCCCTGACGCTTGATGTTTCAATATCAAAGCCAACTATGTTCGGCTCTTGCAGCTGCGCATCCAAGTGCTCTATAACATCTGCATTAATGACTGCGTCAACTTTGAATTCCTTGGTTACTGTTTCGCCTGCGACTTTACACAAGGATAGCGGCTTTACGCCCTTGGCATTCCAGTATCTGCTTCTTAATGGAAGATCTGCAGAAAAACTGTCCACGCCTGAACTTTTAGCATGGGCCGCAGCATGAGCAATGTCTGCAGGCTTTACGTAAAGTTTTGCCAGCTCACCGGACCGTTCAAAATGCTCTATTTGTAAATTATGTTCCTTGCAGGAGGCTATAAAACTTTCAAGTTTTGCAGAAGGTATGAAAAAATAAGGCAAATACGCGGAATCTATAACGGCAATGCGCTTGTTATCCTGCGTGTAACCAAACAAAATTACGCCGTCTGAATTGACCGAAATGTCCGTCGGATAGAATGCTAGCTCAAGACGCATTATTCATCAGATTTTCTGCCTTTCAGCACGGTGAAAAATCTGTTCAATTCTCGGATAATATGATCTGAATCTTCCCTCAATTTTTGCACGGATAGCATAAGCCTTTGCTCGTCTTTAATGATGTCTTCCATCATGTCGTATGGCTTTGTCGCCCTCTGAAAATCTGCTAATGAAACAGAAGCATATTGTGTTGCCCCCATTTCTTTTGATAATTTTTTAGTCAGCTCGCCAAGCCACATATTCATGGCTTCTTTGACTTCAGAACGGATGATTTTATCCTTAATCTTATCGCGCATCAAGCGTACAACGCGAGCTCTCGGGAATGGCACAGTTTCGTCTTCCTCGTTATTTTCAACTGTAGCTTCTTCTGGAGCAACATCAGAAGGATTTGTTTCATCGACCATAAATTAAACAAAAAATGAAGGTTTTTAAGCTTGCTTATTAGTCGCTGTAAGTCGGTTTTAAGCTAGCAAAAGCCTTTTCAACACCCGTAAAATAAGGGTAGTGATAGATGCGGGCAACGCGAAGGCAAAGCTTCGCTGGTCCGCTAACGCGGGGATGGCAGATCAGCTATGCGCTTGCCTGCAGATAAAGCTGAAAGCGAGTTAGGAGGGTGCAACTCCCTCTCCCCGCTCTAGATTAAAATGGCATTGAAAGTTTACAACACGCTGACGAGAAAAAAGGAAATATTCAAGCCTAGAAAAAACAAACAAGTAAACATGTTTGTATGCGGGCCAACTGTTTATGATGTTGCCCACATAGGGCACGCCAGGAGCTACATAGTATTTGATGTAATTGCAAAATACATTCGCTACAAAGGCTACAAAGTAACCTACATCCAAAACATCACAGACATAGACGACAAGATAATAAATCGCGCAAAGGCCGTCAATGAAGAACCGTCGCATTTAGCCAAAGAGTTCGAGCAGGCGTATTACGAAGACATGTCTGCACTTAGTGTGAATGCCGTTGATAAATATGTGCCAGCTTCAAAATATTTGCCAGAAATAATTAATCAAATTCTGCGCCTGGTAAAGAAAGGTTATGCCTATGCCGCCAAAGATGGGGTCTGGTTTAAAGTTTCAAAATTCAAAGACTATGGCAAACTTTCAAGGCAAAAACCAGAGGAGCTGCAGAAGCACAGGGTGGAACTTTCGCCTTACAAAAAGGCCCCCGCAGACTTCGCTTTGTGGAAGACGCAAAAGCCGGGCGAGCCGGCTTGGGATTCTCCGTGGGGAAAAGGCAGGCCAGGCTGGCATATCGAAGATACTGCAATTACTGAGAAATATTTCGGTCCTCAATACGATATTCATGGAGGCGGGCAGGATCTGATATTCCCGCATCATGAAGCAGAAATCGCACAGATGGAAGCTGTTTCTGGAAAGAAACCTCTGGCGAAATATTGGCTGCATAATGAATTTCTTCTAGTTAACGGTGAAAAAATGTCAAAATCTTTGGGAAATTACACCACTATACGAGATGCCCTGAAAGAATATAGCCCGCAAGTGTTGCGGTTTTTCTTCGCCCTAACACATTACAGAAATCCCATCGATTATTCGAGGAACGCTTTAAAAAATGCTCAAAACTCCTGCAACAAGTTTGAAGAATTTGTTTTGCGGCTCAAAAATTACAAAAATGGCAAGCCGAACAGAAAGACGAAGTTGCTGATTGAAGAGTTGAATAGAAATTTTGAAAGCGCCATGGATGACGATTTCAATGTAGCCGGTGCAATGGCGCGCATATTTGAATTCATCAGCAGGATAAACAGATTACTAGACAATAAAGAAATTGGGGCAAAAAATGCAAAGGAAATATTAGATGCTCTTTACGCCATAGACGAAGTTTTAGGATTCAATTTGAAGGAAATAAAAGAAGGCCAGCTGCCGAAAGAAGTTGCGCTCCTGATAAAGGAACGGGAAGCGGCGAGAAAAAAGAAAGATTTCAAGACCGCAGACAAGATAAGGTCCAATTTGGCAAAGAAAGGCATAATCCTGGAAGACCAGCCGGACGGCGGCACGCGATGGAAAATAGTTAAATAGTTCTTTACTTCTCTTATCCGATATGGTGGGCCCGCATGCAGGAAGAGCAGGAACGTGTGTTTATTGTGGAGCTATTGCAGTAGATTCTTGCCAGTTCTGCGGAGCGCTTGTTTGCAAGTTGCATTTCCATAAGGCGAC
>CAYGXR010000057.1:0-2104 GCA_964354095.1 Candidatus Woesearchaeota archaeon | reverse complement strand
GAAGTAAAAGACAGATTTAAGGAATTTGAACAGAAAACAAATGAGATTTTAGCCAGAGGACTTGATGTTCATGTTAAATTTATGCCTTACAAGGAAGCCATGAAGATTCCTTCTGTAATAAAGCTGGCAAAAGTCCTGCCGCCAAGCATTCCAGAATTGCGCATTGTGTTTATTGGAGATATAGATGTTCAGGCAGATGGCGGCACTCATGTCAAAAACACAAAAGAATGTGGTCAGATTCAAATCACAGAGTTTGAAAATAAAGGTGCAGACAGAAAACGGCTGTACTTTATACTAAAATAAAAAGAGGAGCAAAATGAGATACTTAGAAGGCGATGAAAAAATTCTGGCCGAAAGATGGCTAGATTATGCACTTCAAGAGGCCAAAAAGTCACCATGCAACGAATCAAAAAGAGGTGTGGTAATAATTTCTGAAAGTGGAAACCTTATTGGCGCCGGGTTTAATAGGCCGCCAGGCGATTTCAAGTGCGAACCTCAATTTTGCCAGCAGATTTGTGCAGATTATGCTGTGCATGCTGAACTGGTTGCAATGCATGAGGCATTAATACAAGGCTACAGCTTGAAAGGTGCAACACTTTATCACGCAAGAATAAAAAATAATCTCATCGCACAATCCGGTCCGCCAAGCTGCGTTGACTGCAGCAAGCATATTTATGATTGGGGCTTAAAGGCTGTTGTTTTACAGCATGCTGGAGGAATAGCCATATATGATGCAAGAGAATTCCATGAAAAATCTTTGGAATTTCTTGTGAAGAAAAACATGAAATGAATGAACCTTGGGTTAAAAGATATGAGCCGAGGCATACAAGAGAGATAGCCGGACAAAGGCAAGCCGTAGAAAATATGGTTATTTTTGTAAAATCATTTCCAAGAGTCAGGAAAAAGGCCTTTTTATTGCACGGCCCGACAGGAACAGGCAAAACTAGCATAGTAAAAGCAATTGCAAACCAGCTAAACTTGGAACTGTTAGAGCTAAATGCTTCTGATTATAGAAATGCTGAAATTATAAAGACAACTTTGATGCCTGCAGTAAAACAAATGTCCTTGTTTGGCCAGAAAAAGCTGATTTTAATTGATGAAATTGATGGCCTATCGGGGCAACAGGACCGCGGCGGAGTTGCTTCTGTGATCGACGTGATAAAAGAAAGCAATTTTCCAATTATTTTGACTGCGAACGATGCTTATTCTGATAAATTAAAGACGCTAAGGACTTATTGTGATTTAACAGAGCTAAAGCCGCTGACTACATTGGAAATACTTGGAAAACTTAAGGAAATAGCCCTCAAGGAAAGCGTTAGCTACGAGCCCGCAGCCATGCAAACATTAGCAGTTTCAGCAAATGGCGACTTGAGAGCTGCGATAAATGACCTGCAGATGCTTTCTGGCAAGGATAAGAATTTGAAACGGGAAGAAATAGGACTTTGGGGCAGAGAGCAGAAGGAAACTTTGTTCACAATCTTAAAATTAATATTCAAATCATATGATTCCCGGATTTTGCTGAGAACTTTTGACTATGTTGAAGACGAGGTTGAAGAAATAATGCTGTGGCTGGATCAAAATCTGCCTGCAGAATACAGCAAAATGAAAGATTTGGCATTTGCTTATAAAAACATGGCAAGTGCAGACACATTTTTGTCACGCATCAAGAGAAGACAGCACTGGAGGCTTTTTGTTTATGCCAAATATTTAGCATTAGTTGGCGTGCAGCAGGCCAAATCCGAAGCTAATAGAAAATTCATAATGCACCAGAGGCCAGAACTTTTGTTAAAATTCTTCATCAGGTCAGCAAAGCGGAAAAAAATGAAGGGCATAGCAGAGCAATACGCAGATATTATGCATACTTCCGGCAGCAGACTGCAGCAAGCATTCTGGCCTTACTACAGCTATGTTGCAGAACAAGGAAAGAGTTTTGCTTTAGGTTTGGATTTGTAATAAATTAAAGTGGGACGGGGGTGACTACTCAGCAAGAAGCCGAAGATCTTCGAGTTCTTACTTTTGAACACCCGATTGTGGACTTGCCACAAAAACTGTGACATGTTCCCCACGATCTTCAGTCGTCTGAGCTTAACACCAATGTCTGGAG